>JACQHA010000136.1 GCA_016199255.1 Deinococcus sp. | reverse complement strand
GGCATGATTAGGCTCAGGTGAGAGGAGGGTGGCATGATGAGCAAGCGTTTGAGCACCAGTGTGGGGCTGACCCTCACCGCTGCTCTGGCGGGTGCGTTCTTCCTGTTCGTGGGCCAGGGGGAGCCGCAGGCAGCGCCCCGCGTGCGCGAGTACACCCTGGAGATTGTGCCCCAGGACATCGAGGTCGCCCCAGGGGCGGTGTGGCACGCCTGGACGTACAATGGCAGCGTGCCGGCGCCGACGCTCACCGTCAAGGCCGGCGAGACGCTGCGGGTGCGGGTCATCAACCGGCACACCCTCACTCATAGCTTCCACACCCACCTGGCTCCCTACAGCTTTGAGAATGACGGAAGCCAAGCGAACATCATTACCGGTCGGGGCGCAGCCAGCATGATCCCGCCCGGCGGCGAATACACCTACGAGTTCCACCCCACCATCCCTGGCACCTACTACTACCACTGCCACTCCGCTGATGGTGGCTTCCTGATCACCCAGCACATTAAGCAGGGACTCTACGGCGCCATCGTGGTGCTGGGGGCCGATGAGGCGCCAGTGCGCGACGAAGTGGTGTTCATGGGAGAGATTGGTCACGACGTAACTGGGAGCGGAGCCCGGCCGGTGTTCATCATGAACGGCAAGGGCATCCCCGGTGGCGAGCACACATTAGAGAGGATCTTCCGGGAGCAGGGCTTTGCGGGGGTGGCCGCGCAACTGGGCAAGACGGTGCCGGTGTTCACGGCGCAGGTGGGGGAGCCAGTGCGGCTGCATGTCATCAACATTGGGGACATCGAACACAGCTTCCATCTCCATGGCATGAACCTGATTTCCCAGGAGATGTTCCCGGGCCGCATCTGGCCAGCCAACGTCATCCAGCTGGTGTCTGGGGGTGCCGACAGTGTGCTCATCACGCCCCAGGAGGAGGGTCTGTGGCTCTTCCACTGCCACGTGGTAGGGCACGCAGATGCTGGGATGATTGGGGTGTTTGTCGTATCGGGAGCAGCCACCTGAGTCCCGCGCTCCACTCCAGATGAGAAGGTCTCCCCTCTGGCGGCTGTTGCTCTTGGTGACTCCAGGCCTGGCCCAGGTGGTCGAGGGCCTGGTGACGCAGCTAGACCTATTCCCAGACAATGCGGCTGCCACCGACGAGGGCTGGGCCGCCTGGTCGCCTGATGGCGAGACGTTGCTCTTCGGATCCAACAGAGGCGGCAACGCCAACCTATGGCTCAAGACAGGCGACCAGGCAGCGCGCCAAATCACCGATCACCCCGCCTTCGACGGCCACGGCACTTGGTCACCAGACGGCAGGCGCATTGCCTTCCTGTCAGAGCGCTCGGGCAGCATCGGCATCTGGATTCTGGACCTGGAGAGCGGCGCCGTGATTCCCCTGGTGGTAGACCAGCCGGGCCTCACCCTCACCATCTGTGCCCCCTCCTGGTCGCCGCAGGGGCGGATTGCCTTCGAGGCCGTCCGCAACAGCGATGCGGATGCGGTCACCTTCACTGGGGCCGATAAGACCCTCCGCCATCCCAACGTGGACATCTTCACCGTGGCCGAGAATGGCTCTGACCTGGAGCGCCTCACAGACTCCCCTGGCTCCGATGGCTATCCGGCGTACTCGCCTGACGGAAGCCTGATCGCCTTCGACTCGAACCGCACCGGTGAATTCGGCATCTGGGTCATGAACGCCGATGGCTCGGAACAGCACCAGATCACCTCTGGTGGCGACGATGGCTTTTCCGCCTGGCATCCTTCTGGCGGCTGGCTGGCATTCCAGTCAAACCGGGCAGGCAACCCAGACATCTGGATGGTGAACCTAGATGGCAGCGGCCTGCGCCAGCTCACCAGCGACTCAGCCAACGACATCAACGCCACCTTCACCCACGATGGCCGGTTCCTGACTTTCATTTCCCGGCGCAACGGCGGCGACCAGGACATCTTCCTGCTGGACCTGTCCACAGTGCCTACGCTCCAGGTTATCGAGACGGTGCAACCTCCAAAGAAGGGCACCAGGTGCTTGGAACGCCAATAGCCACTAGCAGCCCACACCTGCTGCAGCGCAGCGACGACGACAGCCCCTACTGGCGCTGACGCCCCCGGCAGCGCGATAGTAGCCGGTGGTCTGACAGAACTTGCTGAGCATCTGGGTCTTGGCCCGTTTGCTGGCCCGGTCGTAGCGCTGCCGCATCGCTGCCCTCCGTTCGGTAACCCGATTTGTATGGTGAGGCGGATCGTGGCCTTGACAGCTGGTGATCAGTGATGTATGCTGGGTTTATCCCCTGGAGGGGGAGGGGATAGAAAGAGGTCAATTATGACTGAGTGTTGCACCCCTCGGCCAAGGCAAAGCGAACAGCGCTGTGCCCCAGAGGCTCAAGCAGCCCAGCAGCCTGTGGCTCGGCCGGCCAAGGCCTCCTGCCCGGCCAGCGGCGATCCCGGCAAGCCGGTGGAACCCATCACCCTGGAGCACCTGCTGACCGCTCAGGCCCGCATGCGCCTCCTGGACGCCCCGTACTACTTCTGCCGGGGGAGGTCTTGCGATGTGGTGTACTTCACTGCTAGTGCGGAGAGCACATTCACTAAAGCAGACCTGACCGTTCCAGTTACCCAGAAGGATCCTGGCGACTCGGTGCCGGTGTGTTACTGCTTTGGGCACACCCGCGCCAGCATCTATGACGAGATCAGACGTACTGGCACCAGCACTGTGGTGGCTGATATTACCCACCGGGTCCAGGCTGGGGAGTGCGCCTGCGAGCGCACCAACCCCCAGGGGAGCTGCTGCCTGGGCAACGTCAGTCAGGCAGTGAAGCATGGGCTCGCGTTCTTCACGACTGTAGCCGCCACGCGGTAGGTATCGCCGAGGGGGACCTCGGCAGAGAGGAGACTAGGGGATGCGCAGGCGAAAACACGGCGGTCAGCAGCGGGTGCGCTTTAGTCTCTCTGCATCAGCCGCCACCGCCGTCTTTCTGGTGGGTGACTTCAATCAGTGGCTGATCAGCGATATGTGTGCCTGCCGGCGGGAGACGGACGGCAGCTGGACCAGTGAGCTGGCACTGGTGCCAGGGCGCTATGAGTATCTCTTCCTGGTAGACGGCATCTGGACCCTGGATCCACACGCTGAACAGGTTCCCAACCCGTACGGGAGCCATAACTCTGTCGTCGTGGTGCCTGCAGATCCGGGTGAGAGGAGGGCAGCATGAATCAGCTGAGGTCGATCGCAGTGGTAAGTCGTCGCGGTACTCTGCAAGCGGCGTGCGGGCCACCTCCAGGCTTGCGGGCAAGGGGGGATCCCCGATGACAGCGACTCCCGCAAAGGAGGCACGTTCAGAGCTTTTCTGGACGCTGATCGTGCTGCTGACAGGTGGGGCCGCCCCCATCGGCCTGCTGCTTGTCTCGACGGCGATCACCATGGCCCGACAACCTGCCGACATGATGGCCATGATGATGTCCATCCACGCCGTCATGCGCGGCTACATGCCGTTCCTGATCCTGGCGCTGCTTGTCTTAGTCATTGGACTTGTCAAGAGCTATAGAGCCTACCCCCGGCTCTTGAACCGGGCCCTCACGGGCTTGTGGGCCGGGGCAGTGGCGACAATCGCCCTGGATGCCATCCGCTATCCATTCGGCGTGGGGCTCAGGGCACTGCCAGGTGACATGCCCACTATGTTCGGTAAGTTCATCCTGGGCAGTGACCAGGTGAATGTGGGGCTCTTGCTCGTGGGCTACCTCTACCATTTCTTGAACGGTGCCGACTTCGGGATCGTCTATG
>JACQHA010000133.1 GCA_016199255.1 Deinococcus sp. | reverse complement strand
TGGCTGGCTGTGGCAGCGGCATGCGGTTCACTACCCATTGTTGCAGGATGCCCATCAGCGTGGACACCAGCCAGTACAGCATCACCGCCGCCGGGAAGCTGAAAATGAGATAGATGAACATGATGGTGAAGATGAGCTGTTGCTGCAGCATCTTGCGGTCGGTGGTGCTGAGGCGCATTTGTAGCACCATGGCCCCCAGGTAGATAATGCCCAGCACGATGTTCGGCACCGCCAGGTCGCCGATCCACAGAAAGCCCTGTCCGGCAAACTCGTAGTTGCGGAAAGCGCCCCAGAAGGCAATCAGCACCGGGTACTGGAGCACAAGCGGCAGGCAGCCGGTGAGCTGCGCCGCCGGGTTGATGCCGTGCTTCTGGTACAGCTCCATGGTGGCCCGGTTCAGCTCCCGCTGGTCCTTGTACTTTTTCTTCAGCTTCTCCAGCTCGGGCTTGAGCTGCTGCATGGCTGCCGCCTGCACCTTCATTGTGCGCATCTGGGGCGTCATGAACGGCCACACCAGCAGCCGGAAAGCGATAGTGATCAAGACAATCGCCAGGCCCCAGCTGCTGACAATAGTCTTGGTCCACTCCAGGGCGGCCACAATGCCTAGGGCAATATTGCCAAAGAAGTTGGCCTGGAAGAAGGCCGGCAGGTCGTCCTGGTGTTCCGCCCTGAGCCGCACCAGCTCCTTGGGGCCACCATAGATCTTGAAGCGCAGTACCCCAGTGTCTGAGGCCAGGCCCAAAATGGGCCGGTCAGGGAGGTTAAAGTTGGCTTCGGCGGTGAGCTGCTCGCTGGCTACCACGCCATCGGCAGGGGTGATGGGCCGCAAAAGCGCCGTGAACCCGGAGTGCTCGCCGGTGGACAGGGCCACGTACGACACGTCCCGGACGGTGAAGCCGCGGCCCCCCTCAAAAAGCTGCTTGGCTCGCCCGCCGGGCTCGCCCAGCTCCACCACTAAGCCCCGGCCTGGTACCTGGCTGGTGGCCAGGCCAAAAGGCCAGAGGAACTGAATGGGCTGGGGCGGGTCCAGCTGGATAGATACGTCCACGGTGTGGGCGTAGCGGTGCACGGTGTAGGTGCGGGTGAGGGTGCTCTGGCCCATGGTGCACACAAAAGTGATCACCTGGTCGTCGGCGCCGTCGTCTCCGGTGGGCACCGCCTCCAGCTGGTGCTGCACGCTGTCGCAGCTAGCTAGCTGGCTATGAATAAGCACCGTACCCACTCGGTAAGGCAGGCCTGGCTGGGAGGGCAGGTCGGGCCGTGCGGGGGCCAGGTTGAAGGTGCTGCCGTACTTAATGGCCTGTCCTCGCTGCAGGGGCACATACCAGCCGGAAATCTCGCCGCTAGTGGTGAAACCCACCTGGTGCACAGCGCTGGATACGGCAATGTCTGGGGGGGTGGGATCGCCAGGGGGCGGCCCGCCCACGCAGCCGGCGGCCAGCAGGGCAAGCCCGAGCAAGAACGTGCAGTATTTCAAACTATCCTCTCTTGAGCCTCTGGCACCGGGTCGTAGCCACCTGGGGTCAGAGGATGACAGCGCAGGATGCGCCGCGCTGCTAGCAGGCTCCCCCGCCAGGGGCCATGGCGCATGATGGCCTCCAGGGCATAGGCACTGCAGCTGGGGTGGTAGCGGCAGCTTGGGGGGAGCAACGGGGACAGGGCTAGGCGGTAAAACCTGATGGCTCCCACCAGGATCGGGGTGATGATCTGGCTCAGGATATGTCCTAGCCCACTTGGCCCAGTAACTGCCTGACGTCTTTCCACAAAATCCAAAAATCAGCCTCAGCCGCCGCTGGGCTAGCGATCAGGAGCAGGTCGCGCGGGGGCAGTGGCACCTGGCGCACAATTTCCCTGAGGCGCCGCCGCACCCGGTTGCGTACCACCGCCTGTCCCACCCGCCGGCTCACAATGATCCCTACCCGGGCTGCGCCCAGCTCGTTTTCCACCCAGCGCAAGGACACCAAACGACCGCGTACCGAGCAGCCCTGCCTGACGCGCCCAAAAGATAGCTTGCCTTGGAGCCGCGTCAGACCGCCAGCCGGGCGCGCCCTTTGGCCCGCCGGCGCTTGATAACTCTGCGGCCGCCTGGGCTGCGCATCCGCACCAAAAAGCCGTGGGTCCGCTGGCGTTTGCGCTTGTTGGGTTGCCACGTTCTTTTCACCGAGTTGTCCAGCGCCAGTCCTCCGGCCTGGACCAAGAGCCAGGATGGAGCGGGGCGCTGCCTCCACAACCGTTTATGTTACCACAGGGTGTGCAGCTTACTCCACGAACCCCCGCAGCCGCTTGCTGCGGCTCTCGTGGCGCAGCTTCCGGAGCGCCTTGGCCTCAATTTGCCTGATGCGCTCCCGGGTGACACCAAAGTGGGCGCCCACCTCTTCCAGGGTGTGCTCCCGGCCGTCCACCAGCCCCTTGCGGAACTTGAGTACCCGGGCTTCCCGCTCGGTGAGGGTGGAGAGCACCCGGTTCAGCTCCTCAGAGAGCAGGGAGCGCGACGCCACCTCTTCGGGAGCGTCAATGCTCTCGTTGGGGATGAAGTCGCCATAGAAGCTGTCTTTCTCGTCACCAATCGGCGTCTCCAGAGACACCGGCTCCTGGCTGACCTTGATGATCTCTTCCACTTTCTCCGGCGGGACGCCCATCTCCTGGGCAATCTCCTCGTAGCTGGGCTCCCGGCCCAGGTCTTGCTGAAGCTGCCGGCTGGCCCTGATCAGCTTGTTGATAGTCTCCACCATGTGCACCGGGATGCGGATGGTG
>JACQHA010000132.1 GCA_016199255.1 Deinococcus sp. | reverse complement strand
GCCGGCGCCCTGGGCAGCGTAGCACTCATGGGGCCAGTGAGCCTGGAGCGGCTTCCTTACGCTGCTGCCTTGCCGGCGCTAGCGGCAGGGCTGGTGCTATTGCCGCGCCGGGGCCTCCTTAGCGCCGTAGCAGGCTGCGCCATCTTGGCCGGCATTGCCTGGCAGGCACCGCTGGCGCTGAATCTCTCGCAGTACAAGGGGTTGGCTGGGGCGTTGCGGCTGCCAGGCGCTCAGGTGGTGGCGCAGCGCTTCGGGCCGCTGGGAAGAGTAGAGGCAGTGGCGGCGCCAGCGCTACGCCACGCGCCCGGGCTGAGCCTGGCATTCACTGGCAACCTGCCGCCGCAGCAGGGGCTATTTTTTGATGGTGATGGCCCCAGTGTGGTGCTGGACCCTACTGGCGATCTGAGCTACCTGGACTACCTCACTGATGCCCTATCCTATCACCTGCTCCAAGCGCCCCAGGTGCTGGTGCTCGGCGCCGGCGGCGGCGCCGGGGCGCAGCAGGCCCTGCAGCTAGGCGCCCGGGCGGTAACAGCACTGGAACTGAACCCCGACGTGGTGCACATTATGCGCCAGGAGCTGGCGGGGTTCTCAGGCGAGCTATACAGCCAGCCGCCAGTAGAGGTGGTCCTGGCCGAGGCCAGGGGGTTCACTGAGACTGCTACGCAGCGGTTCGATCTGATCCAGCTCTCGCTGGTAGATTCCTTTGGCGCCGCCGCCGCCGGGGTGCACGCCTCGTCAGAGAGCTACCTCTACACCGTGGAAGCCTTCTCCGCCTTCCTAGCGCATCTGCAAACCAATGGGATACTGGCCATCACTCGCTGGGCCCAGCACCCGCCCCGCGATGCTTTGAAAGTGTTCGCCACTGCCATTCAAGCGCTAGAGCGCTTAGGACTTGACCCGGCGCCGCGGCTGGCGGCGATCCGTAGCTGGGCCACCAGCACCGTGCTGGTGAAGCCCTCCGGGCTGAGCGAATCAGACCTAGCCAGCATCCGCACCTTTGCGGCCCGGCGCTTTTTCGACCTGTGGTACCTGCCTGGCCTGGCTGAGGCTGACACCAACCGCTATAACCTGGTGGACGAACCAGTGGACTTCCGCGCCGCCCAGGAGCTCTTAAGCGACCCGGAAGGGTTCTACCGCGCCTACTTATTCAATGTGCGGCCAGCCAGCGATGACCGGCCCTACTTCTTCCATTTCCTCAAGTGGACCACGCTGCCCAAGCTGCTCTCTGAGCTGCCCGGCGCCTGGGCCCCCCAAGTAGAGTGGGGCACCGTGCTCCAGGGCGCGACGCTGCTGCAGGCGCTAGCCGCCGGGCTATTGATCATCCTCTTCCCCCTGCTCTTGGTGGGGGAGGTGCGCCGCGCTGCCGGCCAGATCAGGACCGGGCTGTACTTTGCCGCCCTGGGCCTGGGGTACATTGCCCTGGAGATAGCCCTGATCCAGCGACTCACCCTTTTCCTGGCCCACCCCGCCTACGCCTTTGCCACGGCGCTGGCCGGTTTCCTGGCCTGGAGCGGCCTGGGCAGCCGGTGGTCGCGCCGGCTCCGCCTGAGCCCCAGTGGCGCGGCGCTCCTGGTCACCCTCTTAGCCATCCCCTATAGCCTCTGGCTCGATAACGTGCTACTACCGCTCCTCGCCGCCCCGCTGGCGCTCAAAGTGGCGCTTTCCCTTTTGCTCATTGCCCCGCTGGCGCTAGTTATGGGCCTGCCCTTCCCCTTGGGGCTCTCCCGCTTAGCTCCCCAGCCGGCGCTGGCCGCCTGGGCCTGGGGAGTGAACGGCTGCGCTTCAGTAGTGGGCGCCGTGCTGGCCGCACTGGTGGCAGTCTCTACCGGGATCAGCACTATGGCTCTGGGGGCCGCTGGGGTGTATCTCCTGGCTGCTATGACTGCCCGGGGCTCCCGCCCTCAGAGCGGGGGATGACGCTTATGCCACGCCGTAGCCTGCTCGTAGGCATAGGCCACCTGCAAGACGGCAACTTCGGCAAAAGCCTTGCCCACAATTTGCAGGCCCACGGGCAGGCCACTAGTGGTGAAGTCGCAGGGCACCGAGATGGCCGGCAAGCTGAGCAGGTTAAAAGGCAGTGTGTTGCGGGGCCGCAGGGAGGCCTGCGCCGCCAAGCCAGGCCCAAGAGGCGTGGCAGGCACTGGCGAGGTAGGCATCACCAGCACATCAATCTCAGCCAGCGCCCGGCTGGTTTCCACGATTAAATAGCGGCGCAGGCGCTGCGCCTGGACCAGCTGCACCGCGCTGTAGAACCCGCCCATTTCCAGCTGCGCCCGCACCTCGTCACTAAAAGCCTGGGGGCGCTGCCGCAAATCGGCAGCGTGATAGGCAGCAGCTTCAGCGAACATAATCACCAGCCCCGCCGCCTGCGCCGCCCGAG
>JACQHA010000129.1 GCA_016199255.1 Deinococcus sp. | reverse complement strand
CGCCCCGGGGCTGCCTCAAACGAGTGGGATGCATGACGTTCAACTTTATTGAAAACCGCTGTAGAGCGATTCTCGCAGATGCCACCGGGAACTACCCGCTGCAGCTCCCAGTACCCGCTGCCACCAGCGCGGCTTCGGCTGCCGCCTGATCCAGCGCCTCCTGGGGGGTCTGCAGGCCTTCAAAGGCGCGCTGGATGGCGCGCTCGATGCAGTCAAAGCGGATAGTACTCCAGGTGGAGATCTGCGGCTCGAAGGCGGCGTGGTCCACCTGGCGGAAAATCGCGGTGTTGTTGGAGTTTTCCCGCAGGTAATTGGCAAAGTCGCCATCAAGCTGGGTGCTGACCCGGGCTGGCAGGTAGTTGGAGATCTGCGTCCAGAAGCCAGCTGCCTCCGGGCTGACCCAGAACCGCATGAAGCGCGCCGCCGCCTCAGCTTCAGCCTCGGTGGCGTTCTTGTTCAGTACCAGGCTGGTCCCCTGGATGTCGGCAATGCCAATGTCCCCTTCCCGGGCGCCCGGCAAGGTGGTGATGCCCAAGGCAAAGGTGGCACTCTGCTCCACAAAGGACCGGGACGCAGAGGTGTCCACCATGAAGGCGAAGCGTTGCTGGCCGAAGGGCCCGTCTAGGAAGTTGGTGCCACCGTTGAAGGCGATGCCCTCCTGCACCAGGTTAATCATGAACTCCAGGGCCCGCACCCCAGTGGCATTATTGAAGACGAAGTTGCCCTGATCGTCCATGAACTGCCCGCCCAGGGTGAAAAGGTAATAGGCGAAATCGCTGGTGGTGGGCCGCAGGCCATAGCCGTAGCGGTCAGGCAGGCCGTCGCCATCCCCGTCGCTCAGGGTCAGCGCCCGGGCGGTGCTCACCAGCGCGTCGAGGGTGGTGGGGAGCGCGAGACCGGCCTCCCGGAAGAGGTCGGCGTTGTAGTACATCACCTGCACGCTCTTGGAGACAGGTACGCTGTAGAGCCGGCCATTGAAATTGTCGTTGGCGAAAATCACCGGGTAGAAGTCCGCCAGGTCCAGAGGCGTCAGATCCAATAGGTCATCAATAGGCCGGATGAGGCCCAGCTCAATGTAGGTGGCGGTGTTGTTGGGAAACGCCTCCCAGATAGTGGGCAGCTGCCGGCCAGCACCGGCGGCTTCGGCGGCAGCGGCGGCGTCAACGGCCGCAAAGTGGTCCCGGTTGCGGCGGATCACCAGCTCAATGTCTATGTCGGGGTTCTGGGCCTCGAACTCGGCCACCAGCTGCGTCAGTCCCTCCCCCAGGGCGCCGCTACCAGTGCGGCTCCAGTACACCAGCTGCACCTGGGGGGTCTGGGCCAGCGAGAGCCCAGCCACTACTATGACGAGCACAACCAATACTTTCCACATGACCTTTCCTCCTTTTGGTGCTGTCCTTCCCCAGCGCCTCATTTCAGGCCGCTGCGGGCTATGCCCTCAATGAACTGCCGCTGCACAAAGAAGAAGCCGAGAAGAATGGGCAGGATGACCAGGAACGACGCGGCCATCAGTTCCCCGTACTCGATGCCCACTTCGCCCACGAAGCGGTTCAGGCCAGTCTGCACCGTGAGAATCTTCGATGGCGCCATGAGCGCCGGCCAGATCAAGGAGTTCCAGCTGCCCAGGAAGCTGAATAGGGCCACAGTGAACAGCCCCGGCCTGATTAAAGGAAGCACCACGTGCCACAAGGTAGTGAGGTGGCCGGCGCCGTCCAGCCGGGCGGCATCAAATAAGTCCTCGGGCAGGCTGCGGATGAACTGGCGCAAGAGAAAAATGCCAAACACCCCAGCTAGCCAGGGGATAATGAGCGCCTGGTACTTGTCCAGCCAGTCTAATCGCGCCAGGATGATGTAATTAGGTGTCAGGGTAATCTCCCCGGGGATCATCAACGTGCCCAGGAATAAGGTGAACAGGAGCTCGCGGCCCCGGAAGCGCACCCGGGCAAAGGCGTACGCCGCCATGGTGGAAGTGAGCAGTGTCCCCAGGGTACAGGCCACGGCGACCACCGCACTGTTGAAGAAGTACTGGCCAAAGGGCGCCGCCTGCCAGGCGCTGATGAAGTTCCGAAAGAGCGCCGGCAATAGTCCCGGGTTGGCGTTCTCCCACACCAGCCGCCGCCCTTCAGTGACTGAGCGGTCGATGGTGGGCCAGAGGCTGGCGGAGACGAAAGTCAGGCTGCGGTGATGGTCCACCTCCACAGGCAGCGCGGCGAAGCGCTGGGCGCTGGTATTGGTGAGGGTCAGCCGGTAGGTCACCAGTTCCCCCTGGCGGCTGAGAAGCGCCAGCTCCAGGCTGGTGGCCTGGGCCAGGGGGTTACGCAGGCCACCACCCGGGCGCAGGCGCGGGATGCGGG
>JACQHA010000128.1 GCA_016199255.1 Deinococcus sp. | reverse complement strand
GCGCCGCCCGGCTGGTGGGCGCGCCGCCAGGCTACATAGGGTTCGAGACTCCTGGCCGGCTCACTGAGGCGCTGCGGCGCCGCCCCTACTCAGTGGTGCTGTTTGATGAGATCGAGTGCGCCCACCCGGAAGTGGTGGGGCTCTTGTTACCTATCCTGGACGAAGGCCGGCTCACTGACTCCCGGGGCCGCATTGCCAGCTTCCGCAGCGCCGTGGTGGTCATGACCTGCGGCTTGCCCAAAGCTAGCAGAGAGGACCAGGCGCCAGAAATTACCCTGCCCCACGGCCTGATCCACCGCATTGACGAAATTGTGGTGCTGCGCCCTTTGGGCCCAGCGGAAATCCGCGCTGTGGTGGACCTGCACCTGGAGCGCATTGCCGAATTGCTAGCACCCCAGAACATCGGCCTGGACGTCACTCCAACCGCCCGCGAATTGCTGGCCCAGCGCGGCTACATCGAAGGCAGCGGGGTCAGGCCCCTGCCCCGGGTGATCCGCCAGCTCTTGGAGAACTCGCTCAGCACCGCGCTACTGGCCGGCACTTTTTGCCCCGGCGACCAGGTGCGGGTGGAAGTAGAAGGGGATGGGCTGCGCTTGGAGAAGGGGTAGGTCAGCCGGCGGAGCCGGTCACCTTGAGTCAGACAGCCACGGCCCCGCCCCCAGCTCCTGCAGGTCCCGGCGACGATCCAGCGCCAGACGTGCCGCCCCGTCCTGGTCGGTGCGCCACACTCGACCCAGCGCCGCCAGCCGCGCTAATACTGCAGGGTGCGGGTGACCAAAGGGATTCTTTCCCACAGAGACCACTGCCACCTGAGGCTGCACCTGTCTCAGAAACCCTGGGGTAGACGAAGTGCGCGCCCCATGATGGGCCACTCTCAGCACCGCCACTGGCCCAGCCAGTGGCGCGATATCGGATTCAGCCGCCGCCTCAATGTCACCGGCAATGAGCAGCGAAGTCTGTCCGTAGTTCAAGCGCAGCACCACACTATTATTGTTGTCCGAGCGCGGATAAGGCCGGGGCGGCGGGTTGAGGAAGCTGAGCGTTGCTACCCCCATGCGCCATACCTCCCCCCGCTGCACCAGCCGCACTGGAGTGCGGGGCATCGCCGCTACCAGCGGCGCATAGGCTGGATCATTGGCGCCCGCCGCCCCCAGCACCAAGAGGCCCACTGGCATAGAGCGCGCCAGGCTCACCAGTCCCTCCAGGTGATCCAGATCAGAGTGGGTGGCAATCACCACATCCAGATAGCGCACCCCCAGAGCGCGCAGCGCCGGCGCCAGCACCTGTCCTCCTATGTCGTAGCTGTACCCCGGCGAGCCGCCGCCATCGACCAGCACCGTAGCCCCCGGCAGCCGCAATAGCGTGCTGTCTCCCTGGCCTACGTCGAAGCACACCACCTCAGGCGATGGCGACACCAGCGCCAGCGGCAGGGCGCCTAGGGCAAGCGCTGCCAGGTTCGCTATTGCCCAGCGGGGGCGCAGCTGGCCCTGGGTCCACCATAGCGCCACGAGGGCAGCGACGGCGTAGTACCCCAGACCCACTGCTCCCGGGCGGCCCCAGTCTAAAGCTCCCAGGGCCGCTGCCCCCTGCACCAGCGCCAAGGTGGCCCGGGCGCAGAGGCCAACTAGCACATTCAGCGCCTGTGCCGGCCACCCTCCTACTAGTCCCAGTATCCCAGCCCCCATGCCGCCCCAGAGCTGCAGGGCAGTGAGCGCCGCCGCCGGCGGCGTGGCCAGCATCCCTGCCAGGGGGTAGCGGCCAAAGTAGTAAAGCTGCGCCGGCAGCACCAGCACCTGGGCCGCCAGAGCTGCCGCTAAGGCCTGACGCAGCCAGAAGGGCACCCGCCAGCGCCCCACCACTCCAGGCAGGCGGCGGGCCAGGGGTGGCACGAACCACAATAGGCTCATAGTGGCCAGGTACGAGAGCTGAAAGCCCGCCATAAAGAGCTGCAGTGGCTGGCAGATGAGCACCACCAGGGCACTGAGACAGAGACTGCTCCACAACTCGCGGCCCCGGCCCAG
>JACQHA010000127.1 GCA_016199255.1 Deinococcus sp. | reverse complement strand
GTGTCAGGGGGCACATGGGTCACACCTCCGTCTGGGGCTTTGACATGACCCAAGCGTAGGCAACCTCGGTGCCCCCGTCCACCTCCCGCCCAAAAGTGATCAGCGGTCAGAGCGCCAGGGCCTTGAGCGAGCACTGGGAGAAGTCGGTTGGGTGCAAGATGCGTTGGATCTCGGTCATAGCTATCACCGCCTCCACACTACTTTGGCCAGCGTCCCCTGACATTGGGAGATGGGCGGAGCACGTATGGGCGAAATAGCCTACCCTGGGGCAGCGCCTAGGGTCAGGGCACTACCCACGCTGTTGCGCAGGCACTGGCCAGGCAGAGCGGCCATCAGGCGCTCCAGGGCTTCGCTCCCGGTGCAGTGGGCAGGTAGCAGCACTTCGGGGCGCAGCGCCTTGAGGGCGGCGATAGTGTGGTCCACCAGCTGAGCTGGTGCCCGGCCCAGGTGGAAGCCGCCCACGACGGCGTAGATTCTCTGCACCCCGGTGAGTTCCTGGGCGTGGCGCAAAATATTCAGCAGCCCGGCGTGGCCACAGCCAGTGATCACCACCAGCCCCTTGCTCGCCAGCTTGAAAACCAGGGCCTGCTCGTCAGGCACCGGTTCCGGCCAGGAGGTAGCCAGGGGGGTGCCTCCCGGTTCGGCTTGGCGGGGGATGGATCCGCTGATCAAGGCTGGCCCCACTAGCAAGGGCTCAGCACTCTCCACCAGCTGGGCCCCAGCCAGCTCCCAGCTGCGCCGGTCCAGGGAGCTGGCGGCGCCGTCCTGCTCTCCCCCTGGCGCGCGGAAAGCAGCGGGATGCACCACCACCGGAAGCGGGTGGTTGGCCAGCCCCAGCAGGTCCAGCACGGCGGCCACGTGATCGGGATGGCCGTGACTGAGGATCAGGGCGTCGAGTTGCCGGGCATCAAGGCCCAGCCGGGGCAAGTTATAAGGCAGCGCCTGGCGGGTGGCGCCGGCATCGAGCAGCAACTGGTAGGTGCGGCCCTGAGCACTGGCCTGCACATGCAGCGCCAGGCCAGGCTCGGCCAGCAGCGGGCAATCGGCCAGGGGCCAGCGCCGCAAGTGTGGTGTGGAGGGCAACAGGGCATCAGCCGAGTTGTCCACCACAGTGGTGATCGTCACAGTCTGGCAGGCAGTCAGATGCACCTGGCGGGGCATAGTGGTTCCCTCATCTCGGGAGCGTAGCCCAGCTGCCAGGTAAGCGCCAGGGCCATAGAGCGGTGCTGGCTATTGCTCAGATGGCGCCCTGGGCCGGGACTAGAGTCCCGGCCTGGCCGGGACACTTGGGGGAATGCCCCCCTTTGTTCTACGATTGAGACATGAACTGGGGCAAGCTGCTGGCGCAGATTCTCCCTTGGCTGGCCTGGCTGCTCCTCGTGCCGGCTCTGGGCATTGGCGGTCCCCATACCGGCACGTTTAGCGACACTACCGACGCCTGTGCGGGGTGCCATCGGCCCCACCAGGGCCAGGCCCCGGGGCTCTTGACCACCGTCAGTGGGACCTCGACGGCGCTCTGCTTGTCCTGTCACGGCAGCGGTGGCGTGGGAGCCAATACCAATGTGGAAGATGGCATCGAGCTGGCTAGTGGCTGGCCGCTGCGCGGCGGCGGCTTCGCCAATGCCAAGATGGACACCCAGCTGGTCTACCGGCTCATCAGCCGCAAGGTGACCTCGTCGCACACCATGGACGGTAGTCTCGGCACCGCCTGGGGCGGTGATGGCCCGGGCGCCGGCCCGCGCATTACCCTGGAGTGCACCAGCTGCCACGACCCGCACGGCAACGCCAACTACCGTAGCCTGCGCTTCAGCCCCCTGGGCTCTGGGGAGCAGCGCCCGGTGGCAGTGGTGGGTACCTTCAGGGAGCAGATCCCCTGGCCCGGGTACACCATCCGGGGCGATAGTTACTGGGGCCAGCATTATACCGGCCTGGAGGTGGAGCTGTCACGCTGGTGCGCCACCTGCCACGACCGGTTCTTGGGAGAGCCCGCTCAGCCACCTGATCCGCTCTTCAATCATGTGCATCCCTCTGGCACAGTGGAGGTGTACTGCCTGTCTTGCCACGTGGCCCACGGTACCTCGGCCCGGATGACCACTGGCGGCAGTGCCTTCTCTAGCAGCATGCCGTATCCTGATGGCCGGGTATTGCCACCGGTGCGCACTGGTGACGAGCGCAGCGCGCTATTGCGGCTGGACAACCGTGGGATCTGTGTTCAGTGCCACCTGTCCAGCGACGGGCAGGGCATCACTCGACGCTAAGGCTCAGGTCTAGTGGCTGTCCCCCCGGCGTAGTCCGGTCAATGATTTGCAGCTGGACCACGTCCCCGGCTCTCAGGCGGCGGCCCGGTATGAGCTCTGCCAGGTAGACGCCATCGTTGGCATAGGCGTCTCGCAGCTCTCTGATCGGCGCACCGTGATCAAACGCCTGGCCTCCCACCACCTGGGCGTCGCCACTCACTACCTGGACCAAGAGATCCAGCCCAATAAATGGCTGCCGCAGCTGGTCAGTAGCGGCTATTACCAGCGCCGCTGGCTGTCCCCTCACTAGGCGCGGCGGGGAAAGGAGGGCCTCTAGGGTGGTGGCGTCCTCGGCCAGGAGGCTGGCAGTGGCCGAGGGCAGGCCGGGGAAAAGCCGGTCGGTGAGCTGGAAGGATACTTGGGTACGCTGTGGCAAGGCAATGCGGTACAGGCCGCTGTGCACGTGGTCGCCAGCAATCAGGTCCGGGTCGTGGCCATCATCAGCTGGTTGCCGCAGAATCGTGCCTACCCCTGAGGCAATGTCCAAGAGATAGCGGTCGCCAAACTCTTCCAGGCGGTGGGTATCGGCGTCAAAGTCGTAGACGTCCACCACCGCCGTCAAGTCGGTGAGGGCAGGCAACGTGGCCGGGAACACCACTACCTGCGGGCCCAGGTGCGGCACGTAAGGAATGAACACTGAGTCCACCAGCGTGGGTCCCCCGAGCTGGAAAAAAGTGAACTGGAGTTCGGCAGTCTGGGCCAGGGCCCGGGCCGGGGCGCGGTAGGGGGCGAACCACAGGCCGCTGCCCGGGAGGGGCATGGGGCGGGACACTTCCCCGCCCCCGCGCACCACCCTGGCCTCCAGGGTGCGATCAGAGGCGCTGACCGGGAGGCCGTCGTTGTTAATGGGGAACACTGCCACCAGGTTGGTGCTCCGGCCATTGGCTGGCAGGGGAGTGCGCCCAAACACCGCGCTGCGTAAGCCCTGGGCCACGCCATTGACTTCCCCTACGTCTTGCCTGGTCTCGACTTCCACAGTGGTTCGCGGACGCTCTGGGGCCTGCAAGTCAACGAACTGGATCAGGGAACGTCCCAGGCGGTTATCAGCGGTGAAGGTGGCGCGGTAGAGCCCTGAGGCCAGGGGAAGGTCCAGCTCCTGGTCCACCTCGCTCACCGCTGAGACAGCTCCAGGACCACTCATGACCTGAGCAGACAGCTCATCAGGGCCGAGCCCGGTAACTGGCAGGCCGCGCTGGTCCCGCACCGAGATAAGTAAAGTCGAGCGCTGCTCTGGCCCAAGCTGCGCCCCCAGTGGCAGCGCCTCTACCAGCTCGGGTAGCGCCAGCGCTTCCAGTGCCGCCCCGGCGAACACCTGGACCTGCAGCGTCTGGGCGAGACGGACTTCCCCGTCCACGACGGTGACACGAACGGTCTCGGTGCCGCCAGTCTGCCCTGCTTGGTACACCGCGGCATATCGCCCCCGGGCCTGGGGGCCCACGCGGACAATGCGCCCGGTGCCGTTCACCACGTTAAACTGCACGTTGCGGTTGGGTAGGGGCCGCCCCCGGTCGTCGAACACGTATGCCAGCACCGTGGTGCTCTCCTGGGCGGGGAGCGCTAAGGTCGGGTCAGCGATGCGCACTGCCAGCTGGGAGATGGCGCTGGTCACAATCCGTGCCTGGGCCGTGGTTGGAGCAGCAGTGCCATCCAGCGCAGTAGCCTCCAGCACCGTTTCCCCTGGGCTGGCAGCTGCCAGGAAGCGGGCGGCATAGAGGCCTGGACCTACTGGAGTAGCGGTCACTGTTAGACCCTGGCCAGCTCTGCGCAGCCGCAACGGCAAGGCCCGCCGGTCCAGAAGGGCCACCAGCGCGTCATCACCTGGAGGCGGCGCCGCCAGGGTGCCTGCTCCAGAAACGATGCTGATACTGACTTCCCGGCCAGCCAGCGGCCGCCCCGCTTGATCAGTGAGCAAGGCCAGCAAGCTCACATCCTGGATGGTGTTAGCCGGGAGCTGGCGCTGCGCCGCGAAAAGCTGGAGCTGCGCCTCAGGCACCTGGGCGACGCCCAGGGCCAGGAGCAAAAGACCGCACAGGGAGCCACCAACTAGCGTGCGCCGCTGGTGCGGTTGCCGAAGTGGCATTGTTGACACACGCCGCGGTTATCTAGGCGCAACAGCGAGCTTCTGGCATCACCATTGGGGGTAGTGCTGCCGTCGGGCCAGGGCACGCTGGCGGAGAACTGGGTCTGGTCAGTGGTCATCCGGGCCGAGGTGCCGTGGGCTACATGGCAGGACAGGCAATTCACAAAGGTATTGTTGGTGGTGTGGATGTACATGTAGTGCTGGTCCGGCTGGGGATTGCGCCGAGAGGAGCCGAAATAGCGGTCGTGGCAGGTAGCGCACCAGCGCGACAGCTCCAGGCCGCTGCGATAGAACTCGTTCCAGTACTGGTCCTGGGCAATGGTGTACACCTTGGGGTCCTCATCCGCCAGGGTCACCCCCGCTTCCTGGTCAGACTCTAGTGGGATGGGCCGTAACATGCGGAAGGTGCCGTTGCCGTGCGGATCGTGGCAGTTGGTGCACTCCAGGGTCACTGGTGTGCCGAAGCCCTCGCTGCCGCCTCCCCAGGCAATCCCCGGGCTGCTGTCGATGGTGTGCGTTGAGGTCACTGGCTGGCTCTCCAGGGTGCCGTTGAAGTCGGTGTCCATCAGAGCGTTCACGAAGCCGCCACCACGCAGGGGGGCGTTCAACCGGCCCTGAGCTGGGGACTCGGTGATGCCATCCCGCTCCATGAAGACGCCGTCCTCGACATTAGTATCTGCACCCAGCCCGGCGCTACCATGGCAGGAGAGGCACAAGTCCCGGGAGCTACCGCTCACAGTGAGCAGGTTGGCCGCCCGCGCCTGGTGCGGGCGGTGGCAGCCGGCGCAGGCATCGGTGGTGGCGGTGAAGTTGCCGTGCGGGCCGCCGTCAGCTAGCGCTGGCAACACCAGCGCCGCAGCGCCCACCAATAGAGCCAGAATCCCCCAGGACGCTCTCTTCATGATCCCTCCTCGCCTCCCTCATAGGTCCAGACCTGAACCCGCTGGTTCTCCCGGTCAACCACGTAGACCTGATTGAGACGGTCCACCGCTACGCCGTTGGGAAACCGGAACTCACCATCGCCAAACCCCTCGTGGCCAAAGGCAAACAGCGGGCGCGGCTCGCCGCTCACTGCATAGACTAGCACCTGGTGCGCTAGGGCATCGGCCACATAGAGGCGCTGCTGGCTGTCTACTGCCAGCCCCCGGGGCAGCCCCAGTCCCCCCAAGATCACAGGCGCCGCTCCCTCAGCCCATACGAGCACCCGGCGATTATTACCGTCGGCCACGTAGATCCGGCCCCTGCCATCGGTGGTCACCCCGTTAGGGAACGCCAGCGGCGGTGCGAGCTCCGCCCCCAGGGAGCGCAGGTAGCGTCCCGATTGGTCGTAGACCTGCACCTGGTGCGGCGCTGCCGCCAGGTCGGTGACCAGCAACTGCCCTCTCTGGTCCAGGTGTACCCCGAGCGGTGACCAGGGACCGCTCCTGGCTGGCGGGGAGATGGTGCGCAGCAGTCGGCCTTTGGGGTCGAAGACGTAGAGCTGGTGCGCTAACCGGTCACTGACGTAGACCTGGCCGTTGGGCGCAACGCTTAAATACACCGGCATGCGCTCGCTGGGCTCAGTGCCCGGCGGGGCTAGGGTGCCCAGCAGTTGACCATCGCGGTCAAAGATACGCACCTGGCGCTCCCCGCCGCCTTCGCTGACGTAAAGGCGGGTGCCGTCAGGCGCTACTGCCACATCCAGGGGGTGGTCCACGCCGTAAATGGACAGCACATAGCGTGGTGGGGTGGTCAGGGAAATAGGCCGGGCAGCAGGCAGCGGCCTGGCATCGAGCACCGCCGCTTCCCGCGCCGGGCGTGGCCCCTGGCAGCTGGCTAGCGCCAGCCCGAGTAGGAGTAGCGGCCAGTACCGGTTCATGGCTGCCCCTGGGGTGCGGTGCGCCTCATGCCCAGTAGGGCTACTGGCTGGTTGGGGTCTTGCTCCAAGATAGCGTGATAAATGGTAAAGGCCTGCTCCCGCTGGTTCAGCCGCTCGTGCGCCAAAGCCAGGCCCAGCTGCGCCGGCAGGAACTCCGGGGCAGTGGTGGTGAGGCTTTGCAGTTCCGCCAGGGCCTGGGAGGTGAGCCCCTGGGCTAGGCGCTGCATGGCGGTGGCGTACTGCTGCTGCACCTGATCCTCCAGCTGGGCGGCGCAGGCGGCCAGGCCGCTAAAGGCCTCGGCAAAGTCGGGCACGAACTGGATGGCTCGCTGGTACTCAGGCACGGCAGAGGGGCAATCACCCTGCAGCCGCAGGGCCTCAGCCAGCCCGTGGCGGGCATCGGCATCGGTCCACTCAATGTCTAGCGCCGAGCGGAAGTCCTGCTCAGCAGCCTGGTACTGCTGGGCTGAGAGGTAGAGCTGGCCCCGCTGGTAGTAAGCGCCACTGAGCGCGTTGCTCAGGGCGGTACCGGGGGTCTGGGTGCCCATCGCAATGGCGCGGGAGAAAGCGTCCAGCGCTTCCGGGGCCTGCCCCCTGGCTTGCTGGGCATAGCCCAAGAGCAGAAGGGCTGCTACCGAATCTGGCTGCAGCACCAGGGCTTCCTGGGCCTGCTTGGCGGCCTGCTCGTACCAGCCCAGGGTGTAGTAGCGCTGCGCCACCTCGACCCGCAGGCGGGGGTTCTGAGGGTCCTGGCGGACGAGCGCTTCGAGCTGCTCTCGGGGGGAAGGGGTGGTGCTGATCTGGGGCGGCGG
>JACQHA010000123.1 GCA_016199255.1 Deinococcus sp. | reverse complement strand
GCTCATGCTAGACACCAGCCATAGCATGATCCTCTACGGCGAGGACCGGTTCACCCCGGCCAAGAAAGTGGCCCTGGCGCTCTCGCACCTGATCCGCACCCAGTACCCCGGGGACTCTTTGCATGTGGTGCTGTTCCACGACTCCGCCGAGGAAATTGCCTTGAGCCACCTGGCCAGAGCCAAGGTAGGGCCGTATCACACCAACACCAGAGAGGGCCTGCGGCTGGCACAGCGCATCTTGAACCGGCAGCACAAAGACATGCGCCAGATCATTATGATCACCGATGGCAAGCCCTCGGCGCTCACTGAGGACAACGGCTTCATCTATAAAAACCCCTTCGGCCTGGACCCATATGTAGTGGCCCAGACGCTCAAAGAGGTAGCCAACTGCCGGAGGCAGGGGATTCTCATTAACACCTTCATGCTGGCCCGGGACTACGACCTGGTGGCCTTTGTCAAGAAAGTGACTGAGATCTGCCGGGGCAAGGCCTATTTCACCACCCCCTACACCCTGGGGCAATACCTGCTCCTGGACTACATGAAGAACAAGGTGCGCACCATCCACTGAGCTAGGGCTATGATGGCCCTATGGCCGAACCCAGTGCTGCCTCTCCTGCTGCCCTAGAGCATGTAGTAGTGGTGCTGGTGCATCCTCAGGAGGCCAACAACATTGGCGCCACCGCCCGGGCCATGCGCAATTGCGGCCTCACTCGTTTGCGCCTGGTGGCGCCAGAGGAACCGCTGTACCCCGACGCCTACCGGCTGGCCGCCGGCGCCCATGCAGTCCTAGATCAGGCCCGGCTCTTCCCGGCACTGGACGACGCCCTGGCCGACTGTGCCCTGGTCATTGGCACTACCGCCCGGCGCCGCAAAAGCCGCCTGGAGCCCCTGACCCCGCGCGAGGCCGCGCCTCTGGTGCTGGCCTGCAGCGGTCTGGCGGCGCTGGTATTTGGCCCAGAGCGCACCGGCCTCACGAACCAGGAACTGGACCGCTGCACCTACCTAGTCACGATCCCCACCGACCCCACTTTCCCCTCGCTGAACCTGGCCCAGGCGGTGCTGCTGGTGGGCTATGAGCTTTTCCTGGCCGCCACCACTCCACCGCCCCGGGAGCACCCCACTGCTACCGCCCGGGAGCTAGAGAACTTCTATGCCCACCTGCAGCGAGTGCTGACCATCGCCGGCTCCCTGGGCCACGGCGCTGATGAACACATGATGCGGACCATGCGGGAACTGATCTCCCGGGCCCGCCCCACCCCCCGGGAGGTGGTGATCCTGCGCGGCGTGCTCAGCGAGCTAGAGCGCACTATGGGGGCAAGAGGCACCACCCTACCGCACAGCCAATAAGCCCTTTCTAAGCGATATCTAAGGTCTTCTCCACCTATGGCCCACCCTCTACTGGCCGCCTCTGGGTGTGAAGAGGATGAGCAGAGCCAGACCCAGCAACACAACGATCAGTACCATGACCTGCTTGCGGACAGACGCTGCCTTCTGGGCTTCAGTGAGAAGTCGTGGCTCCTTCTCACGCTGAGTGTCCCGCGGCTGGCGATCATCGCCCATACCCCACCTCCCTACTCCTCTGGCACTTTCTCAGGGACCGGAGGCAGGTCTACTCTAGCACCTCTGGCAAGTACTCCAGTGGTTGGAGGAGCGGCGCAGAGTAAGCTACAATGCGTCCACTGAGACGAGTGAGGATCTATGCGTAAACTTCAGAGTACCCTGGTCGCTGGTCTCCTGGTGGTGCTACCTGTGGGCATCACCTTGTACCTGGTGGCAGCCACCCACGGCTGGCTCACCACGGTCTTCGCCACCTTACACCGCCGGCTGGTGCTCAAGGACCCAGCTGACAGCATCTGGCCCTTGCTCCCTTTCGTAGGGCTAAGCTTCCTAGTGCTGCTCACCTACCTGGTAGGCCTAGCGGTACGCACCTTTATTGGCCGCCGGCTCCTGCTCTGGAGTGAGTGGGCCATTGCCACTGTGCCGCTCTTACGAGATCTGTACAGCGCCACCAAGCAGATTGCTGGCACCCTCCTGGGGGAACATGCAGCAGATTTCAGCCGGGTGGCGCTGGTGCAATATCCGGAAACTGGCGGCTATGTGTTAGGCTTCGTAGCTTCTCACGTAGGCCGGCAGGTGCTGCCAGATCAAGATCTTACCGCTCTCCTCCTCCCTACCACGCCCCTGCCTCATACGGGCTGGGTAGCATTCGTGCCTACTACCAACGTGCACCGCCTGGACATCAGTGCCGAAGATGCCGTCAAGATCCTAGTCTCCGGTGGCCTAGTGCTCCCCAAGGAGCAAAAGAGCCAAGATAGTGGGCCGTGACTCCCCGCCGACCAGTCCACCGACGCTCTAGGACGGCTGGTGGCGCCGGCGGAAAAACGCAATGGCACTGGGCAGGACTGAGATGACCACCAGTGCCAAGATGACTAGGGAGAAGTTCTCTTTGACCAGTGGGAGATTGCCAAAGAAGTACCCCCCAAACACAAAAATGGCGATCCAGGCGATGCCACCAAAGATGTTATAACTCACAAAACGCCAATAGGTCATGCTCCCAACTCCAGCCAGAAAGGGTGCCAGGGTCCGAACGATGGGAACGAACCTAGCTACCACAATGGTCATGCCCCCATAGGTTTCAAAGAAACGATGGGTGTAGTCCAGATATTCCTGTTTCAGGAAGCGGACCCTTCCCTTCTGGAACACCTGGGGACCTACCAGATGTCCTATCCAGTAGTTCACCGTATCTCCCGCCACTGCTGCGACGCAGAGCATCCCGAACAGCCAGCCAACTTCCAGAGCACCACCAGCCGCAACGGCGCCTGCAGCAAAGAGCAGAGAATCCCCAGGCAGGATTGGGGTCACCACGAGACCTGTTTCGCAAAAGATGATGAGAAACAGGATGATATACGTCCAGGCGCTGTAATTTTGGACGACCGCAGTGAGATGTTCGTCAAGGTGAAGCAGCAAATCGACAAGACTCGCCACTAGCTCCATGGTCTCGTCGACGCACCCGAGCGTTTCACCACTTTCTCTCCGAAGCCAAACCCGGAAATCACGTGTGCACGACTGAGCTCCGTCTCCTACCTGGCAGGTACCCGGTTAAGAATTGGAGCGCGATTTTCACCGCCACCACATGGGCCTTGTGATGAAACACTCCGAGGTCCAGAGCAAGCATCCCAAACACAAACAGGTTAAAGACAATCCACAAGAGAGCTTGACTAGACAGCAATCCTGCCTCCCTCCCTACAACACAAGCGAGTATCGTAGCACAAGCAGCACTACGTCAAGTCTCTCTGCTAAGCTGGGGTGTTGCACGAGTCATCCGGTGTCGTTCCAGATAGGATGGGTGAGGGGGAGCAGGGGATGAGAGCCGGTCGGGAGCGGACGCCGAAG
>JACQHA010000135.1 GCA_016199255.1 Deinococcus sp. | reverse complement strand
GCGACCGGCTGAAAGCGGTGGTGGCCGAGCGGCTCAAAGCCATCTCCAGCTCCGGCAGCCGCACCCGGGTAGTAGAGTCCGGCGCTGCCCGGGACCCGCGGGGCGGGGCCATTACCTGTTACCTCTGCTGGACCACGGTGGGGGGCACTGGGAACGGCACCCTGGCTGAGGTGGCGCACCTGGTGAGGGAGGTGGCGCAGGAGCTGTCACTACGGGTGGTACTGATTGGCATTGGCATCTTGCCCGGGGTGCACGCCTCAATTGACGAGGGGCGGCGGGCCAGGGCGAACACCTATACTATCCTCAAAGAGCTGGAAGCGTATCAATGCGGGGCGCTGGTGACCCGTGCTCCCTACCGGCACGGTGGGCTGGCCAGGCGCTATGAGAAGCTCCTGGACGCGGTCTACCTGGTAGGCAGCCGCAACAGCGCCGATGTGCCTGAGTCTATTGATCTCTTGTCACGACTGCTGGGAATGGTGTCCAAGTTCCTGCATCTGCTCACCTGCACCCCGGCGGGCGCCGTCTATCCGGCGCGTTTCAATGACGCCGAAGAGGCCCTGGGGGTGCGGGACCGTTTTGGCAAGCCCCTGGCGGCTTCGTCTTTTGGCTTGGCGGTGATTCACCTGCCTAACGCCGAGCTCATGGCCTATGGCGCAGCACGCCTGGCGCGTCGGGTCTGTGCTAGCCTGCTGGCGGCGCAGGGTAAGGGGGTAGCGCTGGCCGACGATTTTGTAGCCAGCGCCGGCCTGCACGCTGGGCCAGGTGGCGTCCTGGACCGGCTGGCTACGCGCGGTACTGCCGGCCGGGTGCCGCTTCGTGTGGCTATTGAGGAGCGCTTCAGCCGCAGCCGGCTGCCCAAAGGGACCGGGCGGCGCGCCCAGTACTTGGATCAGGCGGCTACTGCGGGGCAGCGCCTGATTGCCCAGAGCCTGGCTGCCTCCCGCGACCGGCTGGAGCAGGAAACTGCCCAGCTCTTGCGCCAGCGGGTCAAAGCGATTTCCAGTGACGCGAAGTACGGCCCGGCGGCGGCCGTAGGGTTCCTGGAAGCGCTGGAGCAGCGCCTGAACCAGGAGATGAAAAAGATCCGCGCTGAGCTGGAGCGGCTGAGCGGCGCCAGTCGGGAATATGCCCGGCGGGTGGCGGTGGCGGCAGCTGGGCTAGAGCGCTTGAACCTGGCTGGGGGACTGCAGCAGCTCTTTAGCGGCATAGCCCGCGAGCGGCAGCTCGAGGCCCTGTACCTGGCGCGGCGCGAGGCCACCTTCCACGGGCTGCGGGTTTCCTCGCTGGAAACAGGAGCCGCGGCGCTGGCCCAGTCTAGGGAGCAGGTGACCGCGGAGCTGCGCGGTGCTCAGGAGGTGGTAGCCCGGCTGGAAGTGCTGGAGCGCCTCTTGGGGGTGCGGGAGGAGGAGCTCAGCGGGCTGGATTACGACTTCCGCGCTCCCCATGGCCTCTGCCTGGTGAAGCGCCGCGACCGGGCAGCGCTAGAGGAGTTCTATAGCTGCATGGTGGGCGATGAGCCCAGGGCGGTGCGCTCCGTCGCCACCTGGATGCTAGCGGCGCCGGAGTCCAGCAGCGGCGACGAGTCGTTAGAGCTTTTGGTGGCTACCTGCCGCCGCCAGCTGCGAGAGCTAGATGTGCTGGAGGAGTTCCAGCGCCGCTACAGTGATGCAGTGCGGGAGCGCTATTTGGAGCTGGCTATTGCCGGCAGCCGGGAGTTCTTTGATGTGGACCGCAACAAGGACAAAGAACTCACTGGGCTCCTGGGCGAGTCCAAGATGATTAAGCTCATCGGCGTCGCCGGCGGCGACTCCCGGGCCGAGCAATTGCGGCAGCTCTTCGCTCCAGTGGGTGGGCTGGACCGGGACTGGCTGTTTGTGGATACTGGCAACATCAGTGAGCTGGTGGTGGCCCAGGCCAGGATCGGTGTTCCCTGCCATGCCCATAAGGAACTGCCGGCCTACTGGGAAGAGTACCGGCGCATCTCCAGCCGGCCGGCCAACGTGGTAGAGGAAGTGCTGCACACCGACCCGGGCTTCCGGCTGCTGCCTGAGGTGATGCCCATACCTGGCCCTGACGACCCGGCGCTGGCCAGAGCGGTGACCCTGGCGCTGGCCATAGGGGCGCTGGTGAAAGAGAACGGGACCTACCAGTACCTCACCTATGGCGACCAGAACGCTGGCCTGTCGCGCGATGCCCTGGCAGTGAATGGGCCGCCCAGGCAGTTCTTCTTCGGGAACCAGGACCTCCTTGTAGACTTAGCGGCGCAGCATATCAGATACCTGCGCACTCAGAGCCCGGCAGCGCTACTAGGAGCGCTGGCCGAGCTACGCCGCCGGCAGGGGCCGGAGACTGAGCTGCTGGACGCGGTGGCCCTCGATGCCCTGGAAGTCGAGACCAAGCGCTTAGCCGCGTCCCCCAACTGGGCCGCAGGGGCGAGCACGACCCGGCGCGTGGCGGCTATGGGGTAGGGAGCAGCTTCGGCCAGTGTAACAAACTACTGGCAATCGCAGTTTGATCCGTTGGCTCTCAATCTGAGGTACCACCTCCCTGCGTCTCCTGGCTGGAATCACTAGGAGGTCACTCTGGAATGAGACCCAACGAAGGCGCTATTCGACGTAAGCCCCTGGTGGGGTAGGGGAGGTTCGCGAATCCCCGGCACGGCCCAGGCTCACCGTGTTGCTCAGATCGCCCTCGGGAGCAAGGGGAGGCTGAGGCTGGTCACCGCCTGGAAAGGCGGGTATGGCATAGGTAGTGGCGGTGAGAAGATTACCACCTGGCACCGGCCGGAAGTTGCCGTGTGCGGGGTCAATGAGTTGAGGCTCGAGGGTGTTGATGGTGTTTTCGGCGACTAGTTGTGTTTCGTTGCAGGTGGGGTTCGTGGGTTGGCAGCCGGTGCCCTCGCCGATCCCCAGCGGGTGGTCGGGAGGCCCATTCCAGATGATGTTCCCGCGGATGCGCAGGTTCTCGTCGGCCAGCGTAGGAAGGGGGACGTTTGCCCCTACCTGGCTAGGGCCGCTCTCTAAGCCGGGGAAGGTGAAGTGTTGCCACTGGCTCTGAGAGCCCGGTGGGTTGTAGATAACGTTGTTGTATACGAAAACGTTCCTGTTGGGGATGCGTACGAAATTGGTGCCGTCGCCTACCACCGTGGTGCCCCACCCGCCAGCGGCGAGGTAGGTTTCGCAGCGGTCTCGTTCGGGATCGCCAGGCATCCCATCGCAGCTGCGGCTGCCGAAGACGAACTCCAGGAGGTGGCTGCGCTGGCCAACCCGGTAGAGGGTGTTATAGGCCAGCAGGATGTTGTAGCCGCCGTTCACGCCCATCCCAGCACCTGCTGTGTCGTGGATTAAGTTATTGATGAACTTGATGTCATACGCCTCGTAGTGCAGCCACGGCGGGACCATAAACTGGAATCCAGTTCCCTGGCCGGCGGTGAAGCCGCCTGTCCCGCAATCGAAGAACTCGTTGCTTTCCACCCGGAAATAGGCTGAACCCCCCTTAAGGTACATGCACCAGTCTCCGGCGTTGTGGATGCGGTTGCCCTGGACGTGACCGTACTGCACCGCGACGAAATCTACGGCATTATCCCACGCCCCAGAGATATCGCTGTCCTCAATGTAAATGTACTGCGACTGGTTGATTTTAAGGGCCTCCTGCACGTTATAAGTCTCGGGATCGGCGCCCACCACCTGGGTTTGCTGGACCAGCACATGGTCACAGCTGGCGAAG
>JACQHA010000134.1 GCA_016199255.1 Deinococcus sp. | reverse complement strand
TGGGAGGACAGGAGCTGGGAGACAGCCTGTGCCACCGAGGTGACACCGCCGCCCAGGGTCGTGCCACTGTGCTCATACGCCGGGGTGAGAGCCTCGGCCACGCCCAGGGCTGCGCCATCGTCTAAGGTTGGGTGGCTGTGGAAGCCGAAATCCGTAAGCTCGGTGTTGAACCCCACAGTGTTTGCCTCGGCTAGGACCATGGCAATCTGGTCCTGGGGAGTCTTGGCTGCTCTCAGCAGCGGCTCTACTGGTGCCAGGAAGCCGAAGCCAGGGCTGGGAGTGCCGCGCAGACGCGTCATGGCAGGCCCACCCAGGGCACCATCCACCTGGCCATCCTTGGTAATAGTCACAGAGCCTACTGGGAACTTGCTTCCCCGCATATCATTGAAGAAGGGGAACAAGAGGAATGTCCGGATTTCAGGAAACAGCCGAGTGATCTGGAGCTCCCTCTTCTCCCGGACCACGAATTGCTCCGGATCGCGCAGGTCGATGGGAACCAGTCGCAGCTGCCGGAACTCGGGCTGGTTGAGCTGGTCGATAAAAGGCAGGTTGACCTGCACTGGTTCGCCCCGCCTGGCCCTTGCCGCCGCCTGGCGCAGGTCGGGCAGGTCGAACAGCTGGAACTGGTCCACTGTCGGCAGGGCGTTGGCGACAATCTGCTCCACCGTAGGTGGCGTCACCGGGCACCCTGCTACCACTGCTGCTAGCACCACTAAGCCAAGTACCTTCGTGATCCTACGAACTCTCCACCTCATCAGATACCTCCTTCATCTCCTCAAAGTCCTTCCCCATAGTGTGGCAGGAGCTTAGGCAAACCCCCTTAGCAAATACAGACTTCCCAGGAACCACCTCCTTACTCAAAGAGCGAGGCACCACCTGGCACCCCAGCCAGGCGCGCACCTCAAGCACGCACTACTTCCCTATAACTCAGGCATACGTAGGCTCTATCGTCTGCGATCACCAAGCTACCCTCCAACGCAACAAGACCTCTGCTAAGACTAGGCGTGGAGGCTCTCTAAGCCTCCACGCCCAGTGCCTGCTTCAGGGTAACAGCAGGCCGTTGAAGTGCAGGTACTCTGCGACCTGGGTGATGTTCTTCCTTGGCCCCCCAGGGGGAGTAGTGGCATAGCAGAAGGTGCGGGTGCCTGCAGCGTAGCTCATCAGCGAAGGACCCACCGGCCCAAAGGGCCAGATGCCCAGGAGCCTGCACTGGTGGCTATCAAAGGTCTCCGGGGAACCCGCGGCATTGGTGTTATGCGTAGCATTAAACACGTGTCCGGACTCGTGCATGAACACAAACTTCGCCCGGTCCAGAGTCGCCCCTAGCAGGCCCGTGACTGCCGTGGCGTAGTCGAATGGCGTGCGCCCTAGCGTTCCGATGTAGCCGCACCCACCGTTTCCATAGGTGGGATCGCGGGTGAACCACATCCAGTACTCGTTGTTGAACTGCAGGAAGTTGAGCGACAGCTTGCGCACTTCGTCTAGGAAGTACTGGGCCCCACTGCACAGGTCGATGTTGTTGGTGTGCGCCGGAGCCAGGAGGCTCTCACCCAACGGCGTAAGCACTCGATACTGTGCTACTTCGGTCTTGGCTATGATCCGGTTGTTGTTGGGGATCAGGAAACTACACGGGCTGGTGAAGGGGATGCAGAACGGGATGTCGGGGCCGATCTGCGCCCAGAACAGGTAGAGGTTCTGCTGGTTAGCAGCAGCATCCACAATGCTGAACCAGTCAGGGATCAGCCAGACACCAGGGGTGGGGTCGAAAATGGTGTCGTCAGCAACCATCACTGGGCGGAAGAAGCGCCCAGCCACGTGATTGCGTGCCGGGAGGTCCCCCGGCGAGACCCGCTCCACTGGGAGTTCAGGGTGGGGCACCTCTGGCAGGAACTGGTAGTTCAGCGCACTGTACAACAGGTAGTTGGCGGGAGTGAGGCTCATCAGTTCATCGACCTTGCCCTGGTCAAAGTGCCGCTCTAAGAGCCGCCGCAGCCCTTCAAGCACACTGGGAGCACCCTGGCCGAACCCGAAATACGATGCCTCCAGCTGGCCGTCCCCGAGCTGAATACGCCCCTGCCGATCATTCTGGAACTGGCCGCCGATGATATTCACCACCGAGGGCTGGAACTCCTCCTCATCGGGCTGGGTCTCGGCAAATTCCTCCATCAACTCAGCCAGCTCTCCCTCTGAGATATCGGGCACCCCCTGGAAGGTCAGGCTGGGACCCAGGTTGAAGGGCAGTACCTGCTCTCCTGGGAGCTGGTCTGCCCTGCCCTCTTCCTGCATTTGCAGGGCGCTGTTAGCGCGAACATTGTGATGATAGGCGGTAAAGCGCTTGGAGGTCATCTGTCCCCGGCGCGCCCCACCGCCCTCAATGATGGGCAGATCAAAGTGGATAGGACCGTTCTCTGGGTGCTCGGCCA
>JACQHA010000152.1 GCA_016199255.1 Deinococcus sp. | reverse complement strand
GCGGCGGCTCCCCGGCCCGGCCCCTCACCCCATCTGTGCCGAATAGCCTGCTCACTGCTCCTCCTACTTCGCTTCCAACCAGTTACTGCCAATGCCGATATCTACCGTGAGCGGCACCACCAGCTGGGCTGCTCCCTCCATCACCTGGCGCGCTAAGGCAGCCAGCGCTTGAGCCCCATCGGCGGGCACCTCAAACACCAGCTCATCGTGTACCTGCAGGATCATCTTGGCCCCGCTGAAGTGATTCAGGCACTGGAACAGGCGCACCATCGCCGTCTTCATAATGTCCGCTGCGGTGCTCTGCAAGGGAGAATTGATCGCTGCCCGCTCCGCTGCCTCCCGCTCCAGGCGGTTGCGGGAGTTAATGCCACTAATAGGCCGCCGCCGGCCAAACAACGACGACACATAGCCCTGGCGCCGCGCCAGCTCTTTGGTGTCTTCCAAATATTGCGCCACCTTGGGATAGCGCTGGAAATAGGCGCGGATGAACCTCTCGGCATCGGCGTAGCTCATTCGAAAGTCACTGGCCAGGCGGTGGGCTCCCATGCCATAGAGCACACCATAATTCACCGTTTTCGCCAGTCGCCGCATTTCGCCACTGCCGAGCGCCAGAGCGCCGAACAGCTCCTGGGCCGTGGCCTGGTGAATATCCTCCTCGGCCTGGAATGCCTGGATGAGTCCTGGTTCTCCTGAGAGGTGGGCCAGGATGCGCAGCTCAATCTGCGAGTAGTCGGCCACCACCAAGACATGGCCCGCTGGGGCCACGAAGGCCCGGCGGATTTCCCTGCCGCGCTCGGTGCGCACCGGGATATTCTGCAAGTTGGGCGAAGCGGAGCTGAGCCGGCCGGTGGCCACCCCGGTCTGCCGGTAGGAGGTATGGATCCGGCCCTGGCGCACCAGGTCCGGCAAGGTGTCTAAATAGGTGCCTTTGAGCTTCTGCAGCGTCCGGTATTCCAGCACCAGAGGCACAATGGGATGGGCATCACGCAGCTGTTCCAGTACCCCAGCGGCAGTGCTGCGCCGGCCAGTGAGCCTGGTACGTCGCCCAGCCGCTAGGGCGAGCTGCTCATACAGCACGGTTTCCAGCTGCTGTGGCGAGTTGAGGTTGAACTGCTGGCCGGCATAGTGGTAGATACTCTCCGCCAGGTGCTCCAGCTCGGCACCCAGAGCTGCCGACACCGCGCGCAGCTGCGGCACATCCACGCACACCCCGTTATGCTCCAGGTGCGCCAGCACCTGAGCCAAGGGTAGTTCCATGTCGCGGTAGAGCCGGCGCTGGGCTTCATCAAGCTGGGGCAGGGTAAGCTGGGCCAGCTGGCTGGTGGCTGCTGCGCGCTCCGCTACACTCGTCCAGCTGCCGGCGCCAAACCGGGCTACAGCCTCCTCGGCACTGGCGATTTCCGGATCGAGCAGGTAAGCCGCCAGCAGCGGGTCATCGGCCACCTGGGGCACCAGCCCCAGGGGGAGCAGGGCCAGATAATAGCTCTTGGCATCGGCCACTGTCACCGGGCCCAGCGTCGCCAGCTGCTGGGGTGAGGGCGCTGGCTGGCAATAGGCTTGGCCCTCTACCCAGAGCGCCAGCTCCTCCACTCTGGCCTCTCCTGATTGACCAGAAACTACCAGGCCCAGCGCCCCAGAAAAGGCGGGGGGCGGCCAGGGGGCGAAGGCCACTGGAGTATTCGACTCCGGCTGGTCCAGCTCCAATTGCCCCAGCACTTGCCGGAACTCTAGCTCCTGGAGCAGGGCCCGCAGCTCCTCCCGGCGTATCGCCCGTACCTTCAACCGGTTCAGCCCGCCTTCCAGCGGCACGTCAGTGACCAAGCGCGACAGCTCCTGGGAATGCCACACCGCTTCCCGGTCCTGGCGCAGGATTTCCTGCACCCGCACTGGCTTCACCTCCTCCAGCCGGGCGTAAAGTGTCTTGAGGTCGCCAAACTGCTTCAGAAGCGCCGCTGCCGTGCGGGGGCCAATGCCCTTGGCGCCCGGGATATTGTCCGAGCTGTCGCCAGTCAGGGCGCGGTAATCTACCCACTGCTGGGCAGTGACGTCATAGCGCTCTCGGAGCCTGGCTGGATCCACCGGCGGCTCGCTCTCTGACAAATGCACCCGCACCGCAGCACTGACCAGCTGCAGAGCATCCCGGTCCGAGGTGAAGATTTCCACCTGCACCCCCGAGCACTCCCCCAGCTTGGACAGTGTGGCGATCACATCGTCTGCCTCCACCCCGCTCACCTGGAGCATGGCCATGCCTAGTAGCTCTGGCAGCTGTTGGATCACTGCCATCTGCTCCAGAAACTCCTTGGGTGCCTGTACTCTCCCGGCCTTGTAGGCAGCGTAAGCCTGGTGCCTAAAAGAGGGCGCCGGGGCGTCGAACACCACCGCGGCATACTCCGGCTTCTCCCCCAGCAGGCGCAAGAGCGCCTTGGTGAAACCAAAGATGGCGCCAGTAGGCCGCCCCTGGGAAGTGGTCAGGTTCCGGACGGCGTAAAAAGCCCGGAACGCCAGGGCATGGCCATCGACAATGCAGAACTTTGGCCTCTGGGGAGGAAAAAGCAGCTCTTGCTCAGACACAGTGGCTAGGTCCCCCGGCGCGCCCCAGGGACATTGTATCATCCCCAGAGTGCTTCCCGGCGCTATAATCGGGAAGCGATGATCATCACCATTGATGGACCAGCGGCGTCAGGCAAGAGCACCCTGGCCCATCACCTGTCCCAAGAGTTAGGCATTCCCTATGTGAACTCTGGCCTGCTTTACCGCTTAGCGGCGCTTTTGGCCCAGGAAGCCGGGGTGAGATTCAGCGATGGCCCGGCAGTGGCGGCTCTGGTGGAACGTTCCGACGTAGAGCTACAGGTTGCGCCGGGACAGCCCAACGCGGCGCTGCGTGATGGTGAGGACGTGACCCTCAGCCTGTACCAGCCAGACATTGCCACTGGCGCCAGCCAGGTAGCGGTCCATCCCCTGGTGCGGCACTGGGTAACCAGGAAACTGCGGGCCTTAAAGAGCCCCGATTTGATCGCTGAAGGGCGGGACATGGGCAGCGTGGTCTATCCCCAGGCCACCTGGAAGTTCTTCCTCACTGCCGACGCCGGGGAGCGCGCCGGCCGGCGGGCCCGGGAGCCCGGCGTGAGCGTCGGGGAAACGCCAGAATCATTGCGAGAGAGGGACCAGCGCGATAGCCAGCGCGGCACGGCGCCGCTCTCTGTGCCTGAAGGCGCCGTGGTGATTGACACCACTGGCCTGACTCCTGAAGAGGTACTGGCCCAGGTGCTGGGGGCAGTAAGGCAAAGGACCTGAGGCGTGTTCTACCGGGTCATCTGGCTCTTGGCCTTCCTGCTCTGCAACCTGCTTTTCCGCCTGCAGGTCAGGGGCCGGGAGCATCTTCCCCGGCAAGGGCCATTCCTGCTGGTGGCCAACCACAGCAGTTACCTCGATCCTATTGTGATCGCAGTGAGCCTCTGGCGGCCAATAAACTTCCTTGGGCACGATGGGCTCTTCCGCATTCCGGTGCTGCGCACCATTTTGCCCTGGCTCCACACGATGCCGGTGCGCCGGGGCGAAGGCGATGTGGGCGCCATCAGGCGCTCCCTGCACATCCTGCGCCGGGGAGAACCGCTGCTCATCTTCCCTGAAGGCACCCGCTCCCCCGACGGCCGGCTGCGCCCCGCCCGCCCCGGCGCCGCCGCATTGGCGCTGAGAACCGGCGTACCGGTGGTACCGGTAGGAGTAGTGGGTGCTGGCCGGGTGCTCCCGGTAGGTGGGCCCTTTCGCTTGGCGAAGATCCAGGTGCGCTTTGGTCCAGCTCTGGACCTGAAGACTAGCGCTGCCGAGCCATCAACGGCCACGCTTCAGATGATGGCAGCCATTAGCCAGCTCTTGCCTTCAGAGCTGCGTTCACTCCTTGACCCTTAGGAAAAATCCTGTCCCCAAGCCACTTATCTCTTGCAAAGCCTGGAGAAGTATGCTAGCATTGCTCGCGAACGATCCCAGTAGGAGGAGGGGCCTATGGCCAAGAAGACAGTGACCAAATCAGATCTGGTAGACATGCTGGCTGGCAAGAGTGCCATGAGCAAGAAGTCCGCCAAGGAGTTTGTAGACATGTTTGTAGGCTCGCTGGCCCATGCCCTGTCCGGTGGCAGCAAAGTCACCCTCACCGGCTTCGGGACCTTCGAGGTGCGCACCCGCAAGGCCCGCATGGGGGTGCGGCCCGGCACCACCATGCGCATCAAGATCCCGGCCACCAAGTACCCCGCCTTCAAGGCCGGCAAAGCCCTGAAAGAGGCTGTGAGCGGGCGCTAGTCCCTGAGGCTGTCGATCTACTCACGCGCCGCCCCAGGGCGGCGCGTTCTTTTACGGTACACTAAAGCCGATGACAGTGCGGGTCAAGATCTGCGGAATCACCAGTGCCAGGGACGCGCTGGCGGCACAGGCTGCTGGCGCCGATGCTATTGGGCTGGTGTTTGCTGGCTGGAAGCGCCGCGTAGACCTGGCGCAGGCCGCTTCATTAGCCCGAGCTACCAGTCCTTTCCTGACCCGGGTGGGGGTTTTTCAGGGCCATTCCCTGGGGTTCATCCAGCGGGCCATTACTTGGGCCAGGCTGGGAGCGGTGCAGCTCCACGGTATCGTGCCACCAGAGCTCATTACTGCCCTGCAGCCCTGGGTCCCCGTGATCCAGGCCTTTGCGGTGGACCAGCAATTTGATCCAGCCGGGGTGCTGCGCTCCCCGGCCGATGCTATCTTGCTCGACGCCCCTCAGTCCGGCTCGGGGCAGGCTTTCTCCTGGGAGCGCGCCGCCCCCCTGGCTGGCCACCCTCGGCTGGTGGTGGCCGGCGGCCTGACAGTGGATAATGTCCAGGACGTGGTGCGGCACCTGCGCCCCCTGGCCGTGGATGTATCCAGCGGCGTCGAGTCAGCCCCAGGGGTGAAAGACCACCAGCTGGTGGCCGAGTTCATCAGGCGCGCCAAGGAGGCAGCATGCTCACCCATCTAAAAGGCGGCCGGCCCCACATGGTGGACGTGGCAGAAAAGCCCCCCACCCACCGGGTAGCAGTGGCAGCAGCCGACGTGAAACTCGGTCCAGAAGCCATGGCTGCCCTGCGCCAGGGAACGGCCAAAGGGGACGTGCTGGCGGTGGCCCAGCTGGCCGGCATCACTGCCGCCAAGCGCACTTGGGAGCTGATCCCCCTGTGCCACCAGGTGGCCCTGGCCCAAGTCGATATGCAGCTGGAGCTGGTTCAGGCCACCAGCCTGGTGCACATCACCGCTACCGCCCAGGCAGTTGACCGCACTGGGGTAGAGATGGAGGCGCTGACTGCCGCCACAGTAGCCGCGCTGACAGTGTATGACATGCTCAAAGCGGTGGAGCGCGGGATCGAGATTGTGTCAGTCAGGCTACTGGAAAAGCGGGGCGGGCGCAGCGGGCACTGGAAAAGGGGCTAAGCGCGGTCCAGGGCTAAGTTGGCCAGGCGGTCGGCCCGCCTATTCAACGCCCTAGGCACGTGGCAGTAGGCTCGCACCGTGCCCCGGGCCAACTGCTGCGCCTGGCGAAACAGCTCCTGCAAGGTCACATCTCGCACCCTGTACTCCCCAGTCAGCTGGCGCACCAAGAGCTGGCTATCGCTACATACTGTGAGGGCCGTGAGCCCCAGCGCCCGGGCGCGTTCCAGGCCGCGAATCAGGGCGCGGTACTCGGCCACATTGTTGGTGGCATGGCCTATAGCTTCGCCCCCTTCTTCAATCACCTGAGCACCGCGCCAGAGCACATACCCCAGCGCCGCCGGGCCAGGATTGCCCCGGCTGGCGCCATCGGTATAGAGCAGCACCGGCTCCACGCTAGATGAGCATCCGCCCGCAGCTGGTACAGATGACAATGCTGTTGCCCTGGCGCACTTTTTGCTGTACGTGAATAGGCAGGCCCATATTGCAGCCGCCGCACCTGCCGCCCTCTTTGACCCGCACGACCCCCAGGCCGCGCCGGCCGCGCCGCACCTCTTCATAGCGGCGCATCAGGTCATGACCCACCTCTCGAGCCACCAGGTCACGCTTGGCCACCAGCTCGGCCCGCTCCTTGACCATCTTGGTCTGCCGGAGCCTCTCCAGCTCCTCCAGGTGATCCAGCTCTTCCTGGTGCTGGGGCAGAGCCGCCCCCATTTGCTTCAGAGCCTCCTTGGCCTGCTCCCACTGCTCAATGAGCACCAAGGTCGAGTCCTCACGTTCCCCGATCTCGGCAGCGAGCGATTCGATCCGGCTCTGCAGCGCAGAGATCTCCCGGGGGTTGTCGCTGGCCCCGGCCCGGTCCTCATCGCCTTTGCGCTGCTGGGTCAGGGCCTTCAGTTCCAGCTCCTGCTGATCCATGCTCAGGTGCAGCTGCTGCACCCGGGCCTTGGCATCAGTCAGCTCCCTGATCCTGGTCTGGACCAGAGTTCTGGCAGCCTGCAGCTCCTGGGGAACCTCCTGCGCCAATCGATCGAGACGATCGATCTCCAGATCCAGCTCCTGCACTGCCAGAAGCTTCTCAAGCATGTGCGAACCTCCCAAAGCCTGTGGGGGAGTGGTTAATTCCACCACTCCCCCACGCTTGGACCAGGGCCCTCCCCCCAGCCGGCCCTTAGCATCAGTGCCAATTTGTTCACCACTGCACGGCCCCTCCCCGCGCGTTTCGCGCTGCCACATGACCAGGGCACGGCACTGCCCAAAATGGGATTGTACGCCATTACTGGGCTTTTGACAATTTGCCAGGAAACAAGGTGCTTACCGAGCGATTATGTCCGGGGCAACTTCGGAGTTGACATACTTGCGGTTCTGAGAAGTCGGCCCTACACCCTGGCCTGGTAAATTTCCCCTCCCGCATCAGTGTTTTCGCCTCAATCCTTCCAGACCCTAGGGCAGCGTGGCGTCGATGATGGAGACGGCGTTGCTGTTAGCGTTGGTCACATAGACGCGGGTGCCATCGGGAGACACCGCCGCAGCCTGCGGGAACCGACCCACTGGTACCGTAGCATCCACAGCATTTGTGGCAGCGTTGATGACCGAGACGGTGTTACTGCGGTTGTTCACCACATAGACGCGGGTGCCATCGGGAGACACGGCTACACCATTAGGGGAAGACACAGCAGCACCTGGGGGGAAAAGTGCCACCCCGCCCACGGTGGTGACCTCAGCGTCCAGGGCCGTGTCGATAACCGAGACGGTGTTGCTCACAGTGTTCGTCACATAGACGCGGGTACCGTCCGGGGATACCGCTACACCGTTGGGGCCGTTCCCTACCGGCACGGTGGCAACTACGGTATTCGAGGCTGTGTCGATGATGGAGACGGTGGCGCTAGCAAAGTTTGCCACATAGACGCGGGTGCCATCGGGGGACACCGCCACCCCAAAGGGGACATCCCCCACCGGCACGGTGGCCACCACGGCGTTCGTGGCGGTGTCGATGACCGAGACGGTATCGCTGGTGCTGATACTGTTTGCCACATAGACGCGGGTACCGTCCGGGGACACCGCTACACCAATAGGGCTAATCCCTACCGGTACGGTGGCGTCTAGGGCATTCGTAGCGGCATTGAGGACAGAGACGGTACCGACCCCGGTGTTTGCCACATAGACGTGGGTGCCGTCGGGGGATACCGCCAGGCCGGTAGGGGCAACCCCCACCGGCACTGTAGCAACCACGGCACCCTGGGCAGTCGTCGTGCCTACCAGCGCCACACCCAAGATCACCAGAACCCTGGCCACTAGATGACTCATGGTGTACTTCATACCGTTCCTCCTTTGGGGGCCTCCGAGGGGCCGCCGTTCCAAGCCCTGGAGTGATGCTCAGATGTCTGCGGGACGACGCCACGATGATGCGCGGCGATAGTGGAAAATACCCGGGTACTCTACCACGCCATCGCCCAAGGTGGTACGTAGCGCCGGTGGAGTTCCGACCAAGAGATCGCGCCGCTGTGGTTCTGTGGGCCGCGCACCGCCAGCTGGCGTCAGGGAGGATGATGGCGAGGATATCGACCCGGAGGCGCGGCCCCGCGACCACCACCCGCTGACCGCCCCGGCACCGTCCCGCCCAGGCCAGGCCCCGGTAGTGCAGGTCCCGCACGAAGCCCGCACTGCACAAGCCGGCATCGAACCCCACGCCCTGGGGGCGGAGCCCGTGCTCGATGGCGCGATCAATCAGACTCAAAGCCCGCTCGGTCTCGGGGCGATCCCTGGTGGGCGGGTGAGCCGCCCACCAGGGCAGCCAGCAATCGGCGGCGACGGGCACGAAGCCCTGGGGTGGGGCCTAGCCCACCACCAGGGGCTTATGGCCCCAGATCACCTGTTGCTGGGCACTGTCCCAGACGCGATCCACCGCCTCCATCGTGACGCCCGGGTGGGCCCTGGCGGTGTCATCCACCGCCCGGAAGCCGTCGGGGGGGCCGCCAGGCACCGCGCCGCGTGCGCACCAACGGTGGCAGGTAGGCGCCCTCCTGCTCGGGGGCCCGAGTCTCCTCAGCCAAGGGGCAGCTGAGAGTACTGTGGTGCCACCGAGTCTGGGTGATACGGGCACTCTTGCGCTCGCTGGCCATCAGCCCTTGGGTAGAGTCCTGGTGGACGCGATCGAGGGCGGGGCCGCTGGCCTGCACGGTCTTGCGGAACTGGGCGGGAGGAGGTACGGGAAGGTGGGTCACGAGCACCTCCTATGCTGATGGACTCGTGACCCTTACTCTCCCGACCGGCCCCCCTCGGCCACTACCCCTCCTCGTCCTCGATCAGCACGTCATCCTCAAACCGTGCAACACTTCAGCCAAGTGCAGCACTGGTCTCTTTGCTGGGGATGCGGTACGATCTGGCATGTCACCGGAACCGGCTGGCACTCTGGTGCGCGTCAGCCATCTCCCCCGCTCCCTGGCGTTTTACCGGGACCAGCTGCACTGTCAGGTCTCCTGGCAGGAGGAGACTGCTGCCCAGATTATCGGCCCTGGTGACTGGCGGGTGCTGTTAGCGGAAGCGCCTAGACGGGACGTCACCCGCTACCTGACACCGGTGTTCAGCCAACCCCGCCCCCGAGGGCGCCTGTACTTCAGGGGGCGAGATCTGCCCCAGGTGCGGAAACAGTGGCTGGCGCGCGGGCTGCAGGGGATCCTCTGGGAAGAGCAGGAGTGGGGCAGTCGCTCCCTGAGTGTCCCCGACCCAGACGGGTACCTGGTCACTCTCCTGGAAGACGTCGGCCTCCCTGATGCCCAGATGCTGGAGTTCTACCGCTCGGGTCCTCTCCGCCTGGAGGCGGCGCTGACGGACCTCGGCGAGGCCGATCTGGACCTCGTGCGCGAACCGGGCGCCTGGTCCATCCGGCAGACGGTGCTCCACCTGGTCGATGCAGAAGCAACATCCCTCTTCCCAGTGAACCTGGCGCTGGCAGAATCGGGCCGGGTGTTCCAGGGGACTGCCTACAATCCAGATCTGTGGGCCCAGCGCCTGGCCTACGCCCACCGGTCGATCCAGGCGGAAGTGCAGCTCTTCCGGGCGATGCGCGCCTATGTGGCTGGGCTGCTCGGCCACCTGCCAGGGGCGCTGGACTGCACGCTGCGCAGCTCCCAGGGCCAGGAGACCTCCGTGCGCACGTTCATCAGTGCCCTGACCGGCCATGCCCTGGGACACATTGCCCAGATCTGGCAGACGCGGCGTGCTCATGAGAAGTAAGGTAGGGTCTCGCCCTTGTCCGCTGGGAGGGATCGCGCTGCTCCCGCCCTAGGGGCCGCGCCAGGCACGGTACAGGGAGCAGCTCACACTGGCTCGTCTGGCACCTGAGAACCCCCCCAGCCCAGCGATCACACAGGCCCAGGCAGGGCCGCCCCTTCTGCCAGCAGAGGGGACCCACGCTGCCTCCCCGCGCCCAGCCGGAGTTCACGCATGTGAACCAGTGAATTTCTTCAACCCCGCTCCCTAGCTGCTCATATGGGGCCCTTGAGTTCCCGGTGCGCCCGCTCCACTTTCCATTGCCCTTTGTGGGCCCGCAGCGCCCCCGCCCCATCCAAGCGCTCCGGGGGGGCGTTGCTGATGAGCGGCTCGCCGCTCCACCTGCAAGGTAAAGTGCGGAACCTCCTCCTCCCAGTAGTGGGTCTGCGGGCCGGGCCGGCCTCACCCCACCTGACGCCGGCGGCACTCCTGGAACTCGCCTACCTCTATTCGATTCGCACCAGCTCGACCAGTCCGAGTTCTTGCAAGATCTGCCGTAGCTCCGATGCCAAGCTGCCGGCGCTGGCCGCGTTGACCGTTACCGAGAACTCCACGCCAACCTTCAGGTCGGCACCAGACCGAAGCTTCGGCAGGATCTTCGTCCCGAGGCGGTTCCAGACCTCCGGGGGGACGGTGCCTACGAGACGTAGGGTTCTTGTCTGGGCGCTCGGGGGGGGCTTGGGTCCCGGCTCGGGCGGGAGTTCCGGCGGAGTGATGGGTCCAGGGTGGGGTCCGGGCTCGGGCCCCGGCTTAGGTGGAGCACCCGCCTTGAGCGCCTCCGCCGAAT
>JACQHA010000120.1 GCA_016199255.1 Deinococcus sp. | reverse complement strand
CGCCAGGACTACATCCGCACTGCCCGGGCCAAAGGGCTGCCGGGGCGGATCGTGATCTACAAGCACGCCCTGAAGAATAGTCTCATCCCGGTAGTCACCGTGATGGGCCTGGCGTTTGGCGACCTGTTAATTGGCGCCCTCTTGGTCGAGGTGATCTTTGCTTGGCCGGGGATGGGGCGACTGCTGTTAGAAGCCATTAGCACCCGCGATTTCCCCCTGGTACAGGGGATGATTCTCTATTTGGCGGCGGTATACGCCCTGGTCAATCTGGCGGTGGATCTGTCGTATGTCTACCTGGACCCGCGCATCCGCTATGGCTAGGGCCCGGAGCGGTGGATGCTAAGGCGCTTGTCCCGCAACCACCTGGCTGTCATGGGCTTGATTATTGCCCTATTGGTGGGCCTATCTGCTCTGGCCGCCCCATGGCTGGCGCCGGCGCCGCCAAAGCAGGTGAACCTGGGGGCCTATCTGGCACCGCCTGGACCGGGGCATCTTCTCGGCGCTGATGACCTAGGGAGGGATATTCTCAGCCGCATTCTCTATGGCGCCCGGCTCTCGCTCTGGATCGGCCTGGTGGGCATGGCCGTGGCCCTGGCTATAGGGGTACCCATTGGCCTAGTCGCCGGCTTTCTCGGCAGCTTGGTAGACAGCTTTCTCATGCGCTTCACCGACATGGTGCTAGCCATGCCGTTTATTCTTCTGGCCATTGCCCTCGCAGCGGCTTTGGGGCCCAGCGTCACGAATTCGTACATCGCCCTGGGGCTGGCCACCTGGCCTTATGTGGCGAGAATCGTGCGGGGCCAGGTTTTGGCGGTGCGGGAGCTAGACTTTGTCCAGGCGGCGCGGGCGCTGGGGGGAAACAATCTGAGGATCATGCTGCGCCATGTGCTGCCTAATGTGCTGGCGCCGATTATGGTGTTTGGCACGGCGCGCTTGGCGCAGAATATTCTGGCTGAGTCGGCGCTCAGTTTCCTGGGCCTGGGAGCGCAGCCGCCTGAGCCCAGCTGGGGCGCTATGCTCTATGCCGGGCGGTCTTTCTTGCGCACCGCGCCCTGGCTCTCGTTCTTCCCGGGACTGGCGATTTTTTTGACCGTGCTCGGGTTCAACCTGCTGGGGGATGGGCTGCGGGACGCCCTGGACGTGCGGCTGCGCTAGTAAGGAGGAGAGGTATGCTGCGAGCCGGGATTATCGGGGCGGGATTCATTGGGAAGGTCCACGCCCGGTCCTATCCCCAAGTCAGCGGCGCCCAGGTGGTGGCTGTGGCCGACCCCAGCCGCCAGCGGGCAGCTAGACTAGCCAAAGCCTTCGGCGCTGATGTATACACCGACCCCTGGCAGCTGTTGAAGCGCCGGGATCTGGACATGGTAGACATCTGCGCCCCTACCCCCTTGCACCACCAGTACGCCATCGGCGCCATGCGGGCCGGGAAGCACGTGCTGTGCGAGAAGCCCATTGCTCGCACCCTGGCCCAGGCCAAGCGCACCGTAGAGGTCTGGCAGGAAACCGGGGTGCAGTTTATGGTGGCCCATGACCTGCGCTTCTGCCCCGACTACCGCCGGTTGAAAGCGGTGGTGGACCGGGGAGACATTGGCCAGCCCCAGATGGCGTACGCGGCGCGCTTGAGCGCTTTCCCCAACTGGAGCTGGCAGAACTGGTATGCCAACGAGCAGCTGAGCGGCGGGCTGCTGGTCGACATGGCCATCCACGACTTTGATTTCTTGCTGTGGCTCTTAGGCCCGGCGCAGACGGTGTTTACCCGCGGGGTGAAGGCCCCCAACGCCCATTTCCACTACGCCCATGCCACAGTGCGCTTTCAAAGCGGCGCCCTGGCGCTTATTGAGGCCAGCTGGGCGCATCCCAAGGGCTACCGCTTCCGCCAAACGCTGGAGGTCATGGGTACCAGGGGGGTGGTGAACCTGGATAGCGACAGCGCTAACTCGCTGGTGACCGTCACCAGCGGCGGGCAGCGCATAGAAGAGAGCCCTTTGCCCGAGGACGACTACGTGCTGGAGATCCGCCACTTCGTGGACTGCCTGGCCCGCCACCAATCGCCCGAGATCCCGCCTGAAGAGGCGATCAGTGCTCTAGCTCTGGCGCTCGCTGCCCGGACCTCGCTCCTTAAAGGCAAGCCGGTAGCCGTTCCGGAGGCGCTATGAGCCACGTGCGCGTCGGCATGATGAGCTATGCCCACCTGCACGCCTATAAATACAGCGCGGTACTCAAAGGGCTGGAAGGCGCCAGCCTGGTGGCTATTGCCGATGAGCAGCCAGCCCGCGCCCGCCAGGCAGCTAAGCGGTTCGAGGTAGAGCAGGTCTACTCCGACTACCAGGAGCTTTTGGACTGCTCTGACATTGACGCGGTGGTGATCTGCTCTCCCAATGCCCAGCACGCGGCGCAGGCGGTGGCAGCAGCCAGAGCCGGCAAGCATATCTTGTGCGAGAAGCCCTTGGCCACTACAGTAGCTGACGCCCAGCGCATGATTGCCGCTGCCCAGCAAGCCGGGGTGATCCTGCAAACGGCGTTTGTCTGCCGCTACGACTGGACCCTGGTTCTGGCCCGGGAGAAGGTGCTGGCCGGAGCCATTGGCAAGCCACTGGCCCTGAGCGGCTTCAACCGGGGCAACTGCCCGCCTGGCTGGTTTACTGACCCGGAGCAAGCCGGCGGCGGCGCCGTCTTGGACCATTCAGTGCACCTCACCGACCTGTTTCGCTGGTTCTTAGACGACGAGGTGGAGGAAGTCTACGCCCAGGCCGGGACCTTATTTCATCCCAAACTCAAAGTGGACGACTGCGGGCTGCTCTCTTTACGCTTCCGTAGCGGCGTGATCGCCAGCGTGGACCCTAGCTGGTCCCGACCGCCATCGTTCCCCACCTGGGGCGATTTTTTCCTCACGATTCTGGGTACCAAAGGCGTGCTCTCCACGAGCGACGCCCGGCAGGTAGTTTCGGTCTACGGCAGCCAAAGGGGCCGCCAGCGCCTAGTCTGGGAGCCCTGGGGCGCCGACTACGACCAGGCCATGGTGGAAGATTTCATTGCCTCTATCTGCCAGCAGCGGCCTCCCCACGCCAGTGGCGAAGACGGGCTAAGAGCTCTAGAGATCGCCCTGGCAGCTTATCAATCGGCTAAAAGCGGGCGGCCGGTGCGGCTCAGGAGCTAAAGTGCGCCGCTCCAAAGCCGTACTGGCGCTGGACCTGGGGGGCACCAAGATCCTGGGGGCAGTGGTGGGCCCTGATGGCGCCATCCTGCACACCGAGCAGGTGCCTACCAAGGCCAACGAGGGTGGCGATGCGGTAATGAGCCGCTTAGCAGCCCTTACCCAGCAGCTCCAAGCCCACGCCGAGCAAGAGCGCCAGGACATACTGGCAGTGGGCCTGGCCACGCCTGGGCTGGTGGACAGCCAGGCGGGCCGGACTATCGGTCCAGTGAGCAACCTCCCCGGCTGGGGGGACCGGGCCATTGGACCGGAGCTGTCCAGCCAAGGAAACCTTCCGGTGCAGGTAGTGAACGACGCCAACGCCGCGGCGCTGGGGGAAGGCTGGCTGGGAGCAGCAAGAGGATGCCAGAATTACCTCATGGTCACGATTGGCACCGGCATTGGTGGCGGGATCGTGGCCGATGGCCGGCTGGTGGCCGGCGCCCACGGCGGCGCCGGGGAAGTGGGGCACATGGTGCTGGAACGGAACGGGCCGCGCTGCCCTTGCGGCTGGTACGGCTGCTGGGAGGCGCTGGCTGCCGGGCCAGCGCTGGAGGCGCGGCTGCGCGCCAGCTGGCCCGGCCCCGGCTCGGTACCCAAGCTGGACGCGCTTTGCCAGCTAGCCAAAGGTAGCCACCAGTGGGCCCAAGCGCAGCTCAGGGAGGAAGCTGAGCTGCTGGCTCTGGGGGTAGGCAGCCTGCTCAATCTCCTGGACCCGGAACTGATCTTGCTGGGGGGCGGCGTGATGGCCGCTGGTGGCGAGACGCTCCTGGGCGAGGTCCAGGCTGCTCTCAAGCGCCAACCTACTACCTTCCCCCCTGGCCAGCTCGTGCTGGCTAAATTGGGCCAGCAAGCCGGAGTCATTGGCGCCGCTTATGCCGCCCTGGAGCGGGCCGGCGCCAAGCTTAAGAGGTGATTATGCCAACTCTCAAGGGACGAATCGTCACCCCCCGCCAGGTGATCCCAGGCGCCATCACTTTTTCGGAGCGCATTACCAGCATTGAGCCTGGCGCCGGCGCCGACTGCTGGATCGTGCCGGGCTTCATTGACCTGCAGCTCAACGGCAGCGCCGGGCATGACCTGATGGCCGGCACGCCCGAAGCCGTGGAGGGCACTGCGGCCTATCACTTGCCGCACGGCACCACTGCTTTTCTGCCCACCTTGATCAGTCATCCCCCGGCAGCGCTGCGCCAGGGGGTGCGCGCCGTAGTCGAGGCCCGCCAGCGCGCCAGCACCCCAGTGCGCCTTTTGGGCCTGCATATTGAGGGGCCGTTCCTGAACCCAGTGCGCCGCGGGGCGCACGAACCCAGCTATTTGCTGCCGCCGTCGACGGCGCTGATGCAGGAGCTCTTGGATCTGGGGCCAGTGCGGCTGGTGACGCTGGCGCCAGAGCTGCCCGGCGCTTTAGAGCTGGTGCGCCTCTTACGCCGGCGCGGAGTGATAGTCTCCCTGGGCCACAGCGACGCTAACCTGGAGCAGACCAGGGCGGCCATTGACGCCGGCGTGACCATGCTCACCCATTTCTATAACGGCATGCGCGGCCTGCACCACCGGGACCCCGGTCCAGTGGGCGCCGGGCTCACTGATGACCGGCTCTTTCTGGGCCTGATCCCCGACCTGGTGCATGTGCATCCAGTAGCGCTCCTGGCGGCCTACCGCGCCGCTGGCCCAGAGCGGATCTGCGCTGTCACCGACGCCGTCTCCCCTGCCGGCCTGCCAGATGGGACGTATCCCATGGGGCCACTCCAGGTGCAGGTGCGCGGCAACCAGTTCCGGCTGCCTGACGGGACCTTGGCCGGCAGCGCGCTCACTCTGGACCAGGCAGTGCGCAATCTCGTCTACCTGGGCCTTCCCTTGCCCCACGCCGTGCAGCTCGTCACCCTGAACCCGGCACGGGCCATTGGTGCCGATGGGGAGCTAGGCAGTCTGGAGATCGGGAAACTAGCGGACTTGGTGGTGCTCGATAATCACCTCACCGTGCAACAGGTCATCATTGGCGGCCAGGTAGCCTGGCACGCCGGGTAGGGAGCTTCAGTCGACGCAGATCCACGGTTCTTAGGGACTAGGTGCCGCCTGCCGTATACTGGGCACTGTGAATAT
>JACQHA010000151.1 GCA_016199255.1 Deinococcus sp. | reverse complement strand
GAAGAGCGGCTGCGGCTGCGGCTGGGGCAGCTAGTGGTAGCACCGTCACTGGCGGCAGAACTGACCATGCTACTGGTGCACCTTTCCCGCAGCGAGCCGCTGGATATTCCCCTGGAGCGCTTCGAGCGGGCCCGGCTCCAGCTGGGGGGGAGCTTCTTTGCCCGGCTGGCTGAGGCAGGGCTGGCTAAACCTACTGATCACCTGGTGCTCTTACTGTTTGCCGAGGCCTGGGGGCTATCCCAGCTCTCAGACGACGCGGCACCGCTGGTGGCAGCTCTAGAGGAGAGCACCCCGGAGAGACTGTGCCAGCAGCTGGAGGGCTGGCTGGGCTGCCAGGTGGACCGGCGGCGCACGAAGTTCGCCGAGTCCATCTTGGAAGGCGACCGGGAAGGCACCGAGACCCCCCAGGCCAGGGCGGCCATGCTGGTGGTGCTGGAGAACCTGGGGCGCCTGGGGGGCTTTGATCCCTCCTTCCAGCGCAAATACGCCCGGTTGGTGGCCGAGCTGTGGGAGAAGTTTCTCTCTGGTGAATGGGAACGGGAAGGCGGCGCCGTGCGCCAGGAGGTGCAGCGCCTGAGTGAAGCGCTAGGGCTAGATCCCTTGTTTGACGACCTGCTAGCGGCGCTGCCCCGGGGACACGTGGCGCGGCTGCGCCCCGAGGCGCTGCGCCGGGCAGTAGCCGAGGGGCGGCACATCCGCCTCATCCCCCTCCTCTCCTCGGGCGCCAGCGGGGTTTTGGTCAGCTCGCAGCAGTTCTATTCGCTGGGCTACGGCATGTCCCAGGCCGAGGCACTACGCCGGCTCAGCCAGGAGGCCCAGCGCCTGAGTGTGCCGCTTAAGGCCATTGCCGACCCCACCCGGCTGCGCATCTTGCGCGCCGTGGCTCAGGAGGCCTGGTACACCGGGGAGATCGCCGAGCGGCTGGGGATTGCCCAGCCCACCGCCAGCCAGCATCTTAAGATCCTGCGCGACCAGGGGCTGGTGGACGCCCAGCAGCGGGGCAACTTTGTCTACTACCGGCTCAATCAGGAGCGGCTGGAAGCCTATCTGGACCAGGTGCGGCGCTTCTTGCTACCAGAATAGAGGGAGGCTCTGTGAAGCAATTTGCAGCTCTAGTGGACCAGTACGTGCGCTGGGTGTGCCAGGGGAGTCCGGTCAATGCCACCTATCTGGGCATCCACGACTATGACCACACCCTGGGAAACTTTGCCCCTGAGGCCATGGCCGACTGGGTGCGCCAGGGAGAGCAATTGCAGAAAGAGCTGGAGAGCCTCACTGGCCTCGAGGCTGACAGTGAGCTGGACCGGCGGCTCTTGGTAGGGCAGCTGAGCGCCACCCGCACCTACTTCCATCATATCCGCCACTGGGAGAAGAACCCCGGCCTGTACCCGCAAACTGCGCTGATTGGGCTGTTTCTCCTGATGGTGCGCCAGTTCGCCCCCTTGGAGCAGCGCGCCGAGAACATCTGGCGCCGCTTAAAAGAGGTACCGCAGCTCTTAGCCCAGGGCCGGGCCAATCTTCAGGACTCGCCGCGCACCTTCAGCGAAGTGGCCATGGCCATCACCAAGGGGGGCATGGCTTTCCTCAAGGAGGCGATCCCCCCATTGGCCAAGCAGGTGCCGGCGCTGGAGTCAGAGTTGCTAGCTGCCAATGCTCAGGCGGTGGCGGCTGCTGAGGACTACCTGAACTTCCTCCAGTCCAGCCATCTGAGCCGCTCTAATGGCGATTTCGCCATTGGCCGGGGACCGTTTGACGCTCTGCTGGCTCAGAACCACCTGCTCCCTTATAACGCCGCTGAGCTTGAGGCCATAGGCGTCCAGGTGCGCGATGCTACCCTGGCGGAACTAGAGCAGGTGGCGCAGGAGATTGACCACTACCGGAGCTGGGTGGAGCAAGTGGACCAGCTCAAGGCCCACCACCCCCCGGCAGAGGAGCTGGTGGAAGCCTACCAGCAAGAGATGCTGCGCGCCAAGGAGTTTGTCCGGGAGCGGGGCCTGGCCACCATACCCAATGGCGAGGAGCTGGAAGTCATCCCCACGCCGCCTTATGAGCGGGCCACCACCCCCTACGCGGCTTATCTGCCCGCTGCCCCGTTTGAGAAGCAGCAAAAAGGACTGTTCTATGTCACCCCGGTGAACCAGGCGCTAGAGCCCCCAGAGCGCGAAGAGCAGCTGCGTGGCCATTCTCGCTACGCTATCCCCATCACTGCCCTGCACGAAGGCTATCCTGGCCACCACCTGCAGTTCAGCCTGGCCAACCGGGTGCGGTCCAAGGCCCGCCAGACCGGGGACAGCCCGGTGTTTGCCGAGGGCTGGGCGCTGTACTGTGAAGAAATGATGTACGAAGAGGGGTTCTACACCGACCCCCGGCAGCGGCTGATGCAGCTCAAAGACCTCTTGTGGCGGGCCTGCCGGGTGATTATAGATACGGGGCTGCACACTAGGGGCCTGAGCTTTGAAGCGGCAGTGGATATGCTGATGAACATGGCGCACTTGGAGCGGCCCAATGCTCTTGCCGAGGTGCGGCGCTACTGCCAGACCCCCACCCAGCCCATGAGCTACGTGATTGGCAAAAGGGAGATCCTGGGCCTGAGAGATGATTATCGCCAGAAGCTGGGGCGGCGCTTTTCGCTCCGCGCCTTCCACGACCGGCTGCTGTCTTTTGGCACCATTCCCCCATCGCTGGTGCGCTGGGGCATGGGGCTGGATGGGAAGCCCTAGCCTGATGAAAAGCTGGGGGCGAGAGGTCAGACCTCTCACCCCCAGCCCCTATACTCTAGGACCTGTTGAAGAGATATCCAGGCCCCCCAGTCAGAACAGACAGTACCTCGCCGTCTATAGACAACACCAGCGTGACCGCTGTGCCACCTATGGTCCCGGTGGCGTGTCCTGGACCGTCTACTGTAGCCACCACCGGCACCGGCGGCGGCGGCCCAACGGGATCTGCCGTCCCGGTGATGGCAGCTCCGGCCTGAGCAAGGGTGATGACTACTGGAACGACAGCGCCAGTATATGTGCCGGTGAAGTCGATGGCCGGCACTGCCGGGCCGCAGGCCGCTGCCAGTGCTACCAGTCCCAGGAGACTGAGAATTAACAAGCTCTTTATCCGAATCATCTGCTACCTCCATCCTCCAGGGTCTCTCCCTGAAGTGCTGGCTGGAGCATAGAAAAGGGGGCATGAAAACACTATGAATTGCCACCAGACCACAACCAGGCTAGATGCTGTTCAGGAGCTGTTTTATCCCCTTAATAGTGCCGGGGGTGGTGACACCCCCGGTGAAAGGAGGGAAGTGCAAACTCCCCGAGCTAGCATACCCTATGGAGCAGGCGGCTATGTCACTGCAGGTTAAGTGATATTACAATACCGTCCAGGAGATCTTGATGAAATCCCCCATCCTTCTCTCTATCCAAGTTGGACTTCCCAAGAAATGTGGTGTAGCCGGCGCCGCCGATCCCACGGACCGCCCCTGGACCAGTGGCATTTTCAAAGAGCCCGTACCAGGACCGGTCTGGCTGGGGCAGCACAATCTAGCCGGCGATGGCCAGGCGGATTTGGAAAACCACGGCGGCTCCCACAAGGCAGTGCTGGGCTACTCCGCCGACCACTATCCCTCCTGGCTCCAGGAACTGGCCCCCCTCACCTTGCCCTACGGGGCGTTTGGCGAAAACTTCACCATTGCCGGCCAGACTGAGGCTACCGTCTGCCTGGGCGACACTTACGCGGTGGCTGAGGCAGAGATCCAGGTCTCCCAGCCAAGGTTGCCTTGCTGGAAACTGGCCCGCAAGTGGCGGATCAAGGACCTGGCAGCGCTGGTGCTAGCCAGCAACCGGGGCGGCTGGTATTACCGGGTGCTGCACAAGGGTCACGTGGCGCCAGGCCTGGCCCTTAACCTCTTAGACCGGCCGTTTCCCCAGTGGAGCATTGCCCGGGTGCTGGAAATCTATAGCCAGGGCACCAACCGGGAGGCGGCGGCGGAACTAGCTCATTGCCCCCTGCTCACCCCGGGCTGGCGCCAGAACTTTCAGAAAATCGCCACTGGCCAGGGAAAGCGCCAGCCCTGAGGAGGTGTACAGCAGACTCACCCCGCCGCCAGCCCACTGCAGCTTCTGTTAGTATCGAGGCGATATTGCTCGCCTAGACCTGAGGCCCGAGGAGCCCAGGGGAGCCTATGAGGGACACCTTCCAGCGGGAATTGACCACTCTCTCTTCTGGGGTGGTGCGCATGGCCAGCCAGGTGAAGGAGATGACGTACCTGGCAGTGGAGGCGCTCCGCAACCAGGATATAGCCCTGGCCGACCAGGTGATCCACCTAGACCAGGCGGTGGACAAAAGCGAAGCGGAGCTGGAAGAGCAGTGTCTCAAGCTCTTAGCGCTCCAGCAGCCAGTGGCCAAGGATCTGCGCTTTGTAGGGGCAGTGCTCAAGATGCTCACCGACCTAGAGCGAGCCGGCGACCAGGCCGCCCATGTAGCGGAGGCGGCGGTGGTGCTGGCCAAAGAGCCCCTGCTCCGGCCCTACACCGACATTGTGCACGTGCGGGACGTGCTGGTGAAAATGGCAGATGCGGCAGTGACGGCTTTTCTAGAGCAAAAGCTGGACGCGGCCAGGGAAGTCTACCGGCTGGACGACATTGTGGATGACATCTACCACCAGGCGCAGCGCGGGCTCTTGACCTACATGCTGGAAGATCCCCGGACCATTGGCCGGGCGATTGTCATTATGAACCTGCTGCGCGCCCTGGAACGGCTGGGGGACCACCTGGAGAACATCGCTGAGCGCATCGAGTACCTGATTACTGGCCGGCGTGGATCGGCCCACCAGCCCCCAGAGGCAACTTGACCTAAAGCGCAGGGGCAACGCATGCCCTGCATCGCCCCTGCTCCTGGATTCAGACTATCCTACCAGGCCTGTTCGGCTGGTCACCTCACTTCCTGGTTCGGGCCGAGGCCTCGTTGGAGTAGGCTGAGTCCCCGTTGGCATTGTAGGCCAGCACCCGGTAATAGTAGGTAGTGTTGGGCCGCAATCTGGTGTGCCGATAGCTAGAAACATTCGCTCCCACCGTGGCGACCTGGATCCAGGCCCCTGTGGTGCGGCTTATCCGCTCAATCCTGAACCCACCCTCATCGGTGGAGTTGTCCCGCCAGCTCAGGTTGATCCGGGTCCGGGAGACGCCGGTAGCAGTCAGTCTCGAAGGTGGGAGAGGTGGGGTACCTGGGCTCGGGGTGGCCGCCTGAGCTTCGTTGGAGTAGGTAGAGTCCCCCTGGGCGTTGTACGCCCGCACCCGGTAGAAGTAGGTGGTGCCAGCCACCAGGCCAGTGTCCTGGTAGCTCGTGACATTCCCTCCCACGGTGCCCATCTGCACCCAGCCACTGGCGGCGTCGGTCCGCCGCTCGAGCTTGAACCCACCCTCGTCGCTGGCGTTGTCCTGCCAGCTCAGGTTGATCTGGCTCCCGGAGACCGCCGTAGCGGCCAGGTTCGCAGGTGGGAGAGGTGGGGTACCTGGGCTCGGGGTGGCCGCCTGAGCTTCGTT
>JACQHA010000131.1 GCA_016199255.1 Deinococcus sp. | reverse complement strand
TGGTGAGCGGCGAGGCCGACGCGGTAGTAAGCCAGGCCACAGTGACTGCCGCTGGCGCCCGGTCAGCGCTCTCTGACGACCCACTCACCAGCGCCCTAGACGATCCCAGCGTGGCCCAGCTTGGCTCCGATGGTCCGTCGCGGGTGCAGGGAGCAGGTGCCTCCCCAGCCGCCAGCGCTCCGGAACCGGTGCTGCTCCCGGTGGTCAACGCAGATGGAGTGGCTTATCTACCCATTCGAGCCTTCACCAACGCTACTGGCGGCACCTTACAGGTACAAGAGGGCGTGGTGACGTTGACTGTGGGCGGTACGGTCCTGGTGTTCCGCTTTAAAGAGCAGACCATCCAGGTCAACGACTCCAGGGCAGGTGTGCAGCACCAAGCGCTGATCATTGGTGGCAGTGGCCACTTGCCAGTGGAGTGGATAGTGCGCTTCTTGAGTCATGAGCTGGAGCTAGATTTCCTGCCCGGTGGGCAGCTGAGCTTGCGCCGGCTGTAAGGCCGATCACCAGCCGCTAGCCCGCCCCGCACACGCGGAATCAATAACGGCACAAGAACCGTAACCGTGCCGGGGGCAAGCAGGGTGAAAATCAGCGTCTTTACGCTCGCCAGCGCGTTGCCCCAGATGACCGCTACTCTGCCGTAAACACGAACCGGAAGGGGGCACTGGTATTGCCCCGGTCGTCCTGGACAGTGACCTCCAGCACCACCGTCTGTCGCAGGTTAGAGAAGATGTTGAACCAGATGCTTCCTTCCGTACGCCCGGCCACCGATGGCTCGAACCCATTGGGATCGAAGTCAAAGGGGATGAACTCCTGCTCGGCGTACACCAGGTTGAAGAACACATGGCTCACACCACCCTCGGGCGCCACAAAGAACACCGCGCCAATCACCTGCCGCCCATCAGTGGGGATCACGTCGGGGAACAGCACCCTGGTGACCCGCAAAGGACCCTGCACCGGGGCAGCGGTGGTGATCTGGCTAGCGCGGAGACGGTTGCCATTCTGGGTTTCCACTTGCGCTGCTGCCGGGGCAAGAACACTGAGCCACAGTAAGCAAACGACGACCCTGAGAACCTGTCTCATAGCTCTCCTCCTCGCCTGCTCAGGCATTGTACCGCCCAGCGCTTAGGGCGCGCACCCCTCGTAACCTTCCAGAGAGGAGCGAGCATGCAGCTGCCACATACTCCCCAAGCCATTACCTTCGACTGCTATGGCACCCTGATCGACTGGGACCAGGGCGCCCAGGCGGGGTAATTTACGGCCCGGCGGCGATCTGCTCCTTCTGCCAGTCGAAATCTATGCAGTCGGTGTGCTTCATACCACTTCAGTTAGCCAGGCTGCCCTGGGCATCAAACATCATATCCACCGGCCCATTGAGAATGCTCAGCCGGGGATGCTGTTTCACCTCAGGGAGCAGAGCCTCCGAGGCCCAGAACTCCCCCACCTCCAGAGTGCTTTTAATGCGCAGCAGCCGCACCGTCTCGGCATGCACCCGGCCAGAGGTGGCTAGGCAGGCGTTTAAAGCCTCCTGGTCGGTCTTAAAGTGCAGTGGCAGCCTCCCCGATTCTGGTGAGGCGGAGGTGAGGCTGTTGATGAGGGTGGCGTTCCAGTCGATTTTCTCCACCAGCCGACTAGAGCAGAAGTCTGCCAGGCCAATGCCCAGAGCGTTGCCGTGGCTGGCGGGATGCAGGTCGCGCACGTAGATCCGTCGGATCGAGGGACTGGTCCGGGGCGAGTGAGTGCTGCACACATCACGGCCAATAACGTTGGGGTCCATGCCCGCGCCGCTGATGTTCTTGCCCATTAGATCCACCACCAGCACGTGCAGCTGCTGAAAAGGCAATTGCCCCATGAGAGCCCGGGCCTGGTGCAGCAGCGCCTCCTCCCCAGATTCCAGCTGCTCCGGCGCCAGGGCCACAATTTTTGTCGTCTGGTCGTAGCCGTTCTCCACAATCCCCAGCCCGCCGATGATCTTGCCTGTGGCCAGTGTCACCCGGGCCACGGCGTGGAGCACTGGTTCATAGCCCAGGTCCACCGCGGCGGCGTGGCAGACCTCGGCGCCTGAGCGCTTCCCCAAGCCGATAGCGATCATCTTCCGCAGGCCGCTCTCAACGCCCCCTACGAAGTCCGTGTGGGGCTTGACCCGGTTC
>JACQHA010000130.1 GCA_016199255.1 Deinococcus sp. | reverse complement strand
TGCCGCCCGGCTCGATGGTGATCAACGCTACCGGCATGGGCAAAGACCGGCCTGGCTCACCGATCACTGATGCTGGCCTGTTTCCGGAAAACGGCCTGGTCTGGGAACTCAACTACCGGGGCAGCCTGGAATTCTTGCATCAGGCCGAGCGGCAAGCCAGGCAGCGCCACTTAAAAATCGAGGATGGCTGGGTGTACTTCGTGCACGGCTGGAGCCAGGTGATCGTCCAGGTGTTCCACCTGAACCTGACGCCGGAGTTATTCACCCAGCTCGATATAGCCGCCTCAGTGATCCGCTAGCGGCAAGGGCACCGGCTGGCCCAGCTGGGCAGACTGTTGACACTCCCACGGTTGAAACCGTGGGATTCTTGGTTCAGCACCACTTGCCCACACTGCGTAGGTCTTACGATGGCTCCTCAAGCGTTTTGCGCCTCCGGGTGCCCCACGGCGGCGGAGTGCACCTATCTGGCAGCTGTCGGAGGCAGAGAGCATAGCCCAGGGCGTGCAGGTGGGCGAAGCTCATGATGCCGATTCTCATGCCGCCTCCTGGAAGTCCCTGAGGTTAATCGCCTGGCCCGTCCTGGCTGATTCCAGCACCGCCAGAGCCACCCGCACTGCCTCTACCCCATCCTGGGGCGTGACCTGGAACTCGGTGCCACTCTCCAGGCAGGTGAGAAAATGTGCCAGCTCCCTATAAAGCGGATCATCCTCTGGAGAGAGCACATCATCAGGCACCACCAGAGCTGCCTCACCTGAGCTGGCCAAGGCGCGCAGCGGCCTGGTGTCCTCGCTGTTGAACTCCAGGAGCCCCCGGTCGCCGGCAATTTCTAGCGCCAGATAATCGGATGGCCGGGCCCAGGAACTCTCAATGTGAGCAATTGCCCCGCTGACCAGGCGCAGCAGCAAATAGGCATGGTCCACTGGCCCTACCTCACTGAAAGTCAAGCTGCGGGCGAAAACCCGCTCCACCTCGCCGCAGCACCAGCGGACAAAGTCGATGTCGGGGATGCTCAAGTCCAGGATGACGCCGCCACTCTCCTGATGGCGAGCGTACCAGCCGGAGCCAGACGCCGCCGGATGAGGCCTGGCACGTACCAGGCGAATCACTCCCGGCTTGCCTACTACTCCCTCATCAATTGCCTGCCTGGCGCGCTGGAACTGGGGAGAGAAGCGCTCCAGGTGTCCCACTAGTAGACGCACGCCGGCTGCCCGGCAGGTGCTCACCATCTCCTGGGCCTGGCGCAGGTGGCGCGTCAGGGGCGGCTCGCATACTAAGTGCTTCCCGGCAGCAGCCGCGGCTAGTACTACCTCGTGGTGCTGGGGCGTGGGAGTGGTGACGCCGACCACGTCCACCTCTGCTAACAGCTCAGCCAAAGTAGTGAACGCCCGGCCGCCATATTGTCTAGCATGCGTCGCTGCCTGCTCTGGCCGCACAGCATAGAAGCCGGCTAGCTACACCGGCAGCCGCCGCCAGCGCTGGGCGTGAAGCCCACCTGCCAGGCCAGCGCCTATGATCCCTACCCGCCGCATGTCCTGCTTCACTTACTCCTTCTCCTCTTCCTCCCCATAGGCCAGTGCCAGCGCCTGCTGGCTCACCAGGCGGTAGTTCTCGGCTAACAGTGCCAGGAGGTCCTCCCTGCCCTTCCAGAAGGGTGGCGCCCCTAGCCGTTTCAGCACTGCTCCTGGCACGGCAGGCGGAGCGATGGTGATACGCACATCCTGGAGCCGCTCACCAGCAGCCCAGAATCGGCTCAAGTCAGCCTCTAGGGGCTGTGCCGTTTCAGCAGTCAGCGCAGCAGGCGCTGGCTCTCTCTCCTGCACTGCCCCAGCAGCGCGCCGCTGGCGCAAAGCGGAGATGATCTCCTCCTTGGTGCGGCCGCGCAGCCGGAATAGCATGAAGGGATCGCGGTCAAACTCCTCGGCCAGGATGTAGTACACCGCCGCAATGTGCTTGCAGGGGTTGGCGAAGTCGGGGCAGGAGCACTCGGTCTCTAGATCCTGGGCTGACTGGGGAAAGAGACTGGACCGAGCGGCAGCAAACGCCGCCTCAATATCCTGCGGCATCTCGCCAGCTAACAACTTGGCCGCAAACACCGCCTGAGCGGCCATAGCGTCCACCACCTGCTCCCACTCCTGGTGGCTCAAGGGCTGTACGGCAATGCGCACCTTGTAGGGCTGGGGTCGGGAGCCCTGGACCCGGGCCGTCACCACCCCGCTCTTGAGCTGGAAGTCCAGTATCTGGCCCCTCCTGGCGTAGCTGGCGCCGCGCTGCAGCCGGTTAGACCAGCCAAAGGAGTGCAGTACTGCAATCCAGCGGCTGGCCCACCAGCTACTGCCAAACGCCCCACGCCGGCTCCTGGCCTGAATTCCCCCCGCCACCTTCCGCGGTTGGGAGCGAGGGGGGTAATACTCCCAGAACGACTGCCAGGTACGCCGCCGCCGGCTCATGAGACATCTCCCAGGGCCAACAGCTCCCGCAGCTGATCAGTAGACAGCTCAGTGAGCCACTGCTCCCCACTGCCCACCACGCGCTCAGCCAAGGTTTTTTTGCTTTCAATCAGAGCATCGATGCGCTCTTCCAGGGTCCCGGCACAGATGAACTTGTGCACCTGGACATCTTTACGTTGTCCAATGCGGTAGGCCCGGTCGGTGGCCTGGTTCTCGACGGCAGGATTCCACCAGCGGTCAAAGTGGAACACATGACTGGCCCTGGTCAGGTTGAGGCCCACACCCCCGGCCTTCAGCGAGAGAATAAACAACGGTGGGCCATCAGGCTCCTCTTGAAAGCGCCGCACCATGACATCACGGGCCCTTCTGGGCACGCTACCGTGCAGGAACACCACCTCCCGGCTAAAGAGCCCCTGCAGGTGGCGCTGCAGCATACCACCCATCTCAGCAAACTGGGTGAACACCAGCGCCCGGTCCCCTGCGGCCAGCGCCTCTTCCAGCATCTCAGAGAGGCGGGCCAGCTTCCCGGAGCGTCCCTCCAGCGTACTGCCATCGCCCAGGAACAGCGCCGGGTGGTTGCACAGCTGCTTGAGTCGCAGCAGCGCCGAGAGCACCAGACCCCGGCGCTGTATGCCTTCAGAGGCCTCAATACCCTGAAGCATGTCTTTGACCGCCGCCTGGTACAGTGTAGCCTGCTCCGGCGTCAGGGTACAGAACACCTTCATTTCCAGCTTCTCGGGCAGATCCTGGATCACTCGTGGATCGGTCTTGACCCGCCGCAGGATAAAAGGCTGTACCAGACGCCGCAGCCGCTCGGTACATGCCTGGTCTCCGCCGCGCTCAATGGGCAGCGCGAAGCTCCGCCGGAACTGGGTAGCGCCACCCAAGTAGCCGGGATTGAGAAAATCTATGATGGACCACAGCTCCGCCAGCCGGTTCTCCACCGGGGTGCCAGTGAGGGCTACCCGGTAGCCAGCTTTGAGCTGGCGGATGCTCTGGGTCTGCTTGGCTGTGGGGTTCTTGATGTTCTGGGCCTCATCCAGCACCACCCCCTCCCAGGCCACCGCAGCCAGGTGCTGCTGGTCGCGGTGCGCCAGAGCGTAGGTGCTGATCACCAGGTGATGCGCTCCCGCCGCCTGGGCCAAGTCGCCAGAGCGCCGGCCGGCACCGTGGTGCACCAGGACCCGGAGCGATGGGGCGAAGCGTGCCAGCTCCCGCTCCCAGTTGCTCACCACCGAGGTAGGACAGATGAGGAGCGCGGGGCGGTGGAGACGGTTCTGTTCCTGCTCGTGCAGCAATAGAGCAATGAGCATAATGGTTTTGCCCAGTCCCATATCATCTGCCAGACACGCCCCCAGGCCCCAGCGCCTAAGAAACGCCAGCCAGGAGAAGCCTCTGACCTGGTAGGGCCGCAGCTCTCCACAGAAACCGGCTGGCACAGGCAATTCCGCCAACTGTTCCCCACTGGCTAGTTGCCGTAGCAGCTGCTGCACCCAGCCTTCGGCAACCACATCCACTACCGGCAGGCCCAGTGCCGCCTCGCCGGCCCCCAGGCGCATGACTTCCCCGATCGACAGTTGCTTGCGCCCTTCCCAGAGGCGCAGGGCAGCATCTAGCTGCTCCCGGCGCAGCTCCACCCACTGCCCTCGCAGGCGCACCAGGGGGACCTTAAGTGCCGCCAGCTGTTCAAACTCCCGCTGGCTCAACACCTGGTCGCCCAGCGCTAGCTTCCAGTCGAACTCGACCACGGTGTCTAGGCCTAGGACCCCCTGCCCGCCGGTGGCCTGCGTAGTCTGCTGTGGCCTGAGCCGAAGCTGTACCCCGACCCTGGCCGGCTGCTTCCACCAGGGCGGAACCAGGACGCCGAAGCCGCTTTCGGTGCACAACATTGCTGCCTCGCGCAGGAAGGTGTACGCCTGTTCAGTGGTGAGGGTACACTCCGTTGGCCGTGCGGTGCGGAGACACTCCTCAATAGGTGGAAACAATCGGGCAGCACGCCCTAGATCAGCCAGTAGTTGCTCCTGAGGATGCTCCAGCCGCCGGTTCAAGAAGCGCAGCGTACTTCCTGACTCCCGCCACACCTGGGCAGCTGGCACCAGCAGGCTCGGGTCATCCCTGGCCTGGAGCAGAAAGCGCAGAGTCCAGGCAGTTTCAGCACCCTCCTCTGGTGGTTCCAGGCGGAAGCAGGTGCGGAACGCCCCAGCATCAGCAGCGCGCAGCTGCAATGTCCAGGAGCTGATACTCTGCTGCAGCGCCGCCAGCTCCACCTGGGGCGCGTCCACAGCTCTATCAGGTGCACCCAGCGCCTGTACCCACCGCCAGGCAGCGCCAGCTCGCCGCCGCGCCGGCCGTCTGGTAGCACACCAGGCCCTCATAGTCTGGTCCACGCTAGCATCCAAGAAGCTGGCCAGCAAAGCTTTACTAGTCAGTGGCCGTGGTGCCAGAGCGCGACATACCGCCGGCATGGCGTCGGCCAATAGGGCGATCCGCTCAGCGTCGCCGGGGTCATCGAGCACCGGCTCCCAAACAGCATGGAATTCCTCTCCGCCATCCCGTTCCCAGCAGGTCAGGGTAGGGACGAACCGCTGGCGGGCCAATAGCTCCAGGGCGAACCGCGCCGCTACACCCCAAAAGCGCAGATCGGCTCCCAGCACCACCCCATCCACTACCTCCCCACCTAGGAACGCCAGTGCCATAGCTTGAGGCACGCTGAGCACCACGCCTCGCACCTCCCAGGGCGTCAATATCGGCTCAGTGATCTCGCCACCCAGGCTGCCCCCGCCGATCAGCGCCGGGGATGCCTGCGGCGCCTCTGTCCCTGAGGGCAGGAGGAGTATACAGGTCTGCAGCACTGGCTCAGCCGGCACGCCATCCAGCCGGGAGAGCCAGGCCCACACCTCCTCTGGCGTGGCTTGGAAAGGATGAGGACCAGGGACAGCTCGTTTACGCCGTCCCCGCCGCACGCTCACTGGCTGAGTAGTTTCACCCCAGATGAAGAGATGACCTGCAGAGGGCTCGGACCCACTGGGGAGCCAAGCTCCGTGGAGCGCGACCATAGCTGCTAGCTTACCCTAAGCGCAGGAACACCACCGACTCGCGCGCCGGCTCCCGCCCAAAGGTGCCCATCTGCTGAGCACTGTTGCCCCGTAGGCGGATAACCCAGCTTCCCTCCCAGGAGTACCCCAGCATCTGGCCAACATCTGCCAGCGCCTGATCTACCTCGATCATCACCCCGGCATGGCGAACATTGCCCACCACAAACGCCAGGTGAGCCCCAGGACAGAGGTGGGATTTGAGAGCACACAGCATCTCGAAGGTGTCACGAAAGTAGCCTTCGACCATAGGCACCACCCGGCGATCTGTGACCGGGGCCTGGTGTAACTCGGCCAGGGCCTGTGCCAAACGTCCCGGGGCTTGATAACCGTTGTGAGCATAACAGGGAGAACGGGCCTCTACTTGTGACTGGAAGGAATTGTAGCGGAGTGTCCTGAGCCCATCACTGTCAAGGAAGCCCAACAAAAGTTCTGGCGCGAATACCCGGGTGTAGTCATGGCGATTGGGATAGGGAGGTGAGCAAATCACCGCAGAGAACTCGCCTATGTCATTCTCAAGGAAACGAGCATCTCCCAGCCGAGCTGACCAATGTCTACCCTTATCGGCCGCCCAGGGGTGGTTTTCCACATCCTGAAGCATCGATGCCACATGGGCAGCCCATCGCTGGGGGAGATCGGCTCCAGTGATGCGCTGACGTGTCCAGCGCAACCACCCACCATCGGAGACGGCGCGGCACACCTCCCGCATGGCCTGAAGGAGCGCCAGCGTGAAGAAATCCCGCTTCGCGCCGCTGGCAAGGTGCTCCACCCGCTGGCTCAGCCAGCACCACCAAGCCCAGGCGGTCTGAGAGAATGCCCGCCTCAGCAGTCGAGAGCGCGGCGGCGAGGTTGGAGGTGGGCTCTGGGGCATGCCGCTAGAGAGCTGCTCCCAGCACTGCTGGAGATCCGCCACCAGGAGGTTCGACACCTTGAGGTTCGCGGCGAACACCGCCAGCGGGGATACGTCGAGACCAAAGGCCGGGATACCCATCTCCCGCGCCACAACCAGCGTCGTCCCGGCACCCACAAACGGATCGAAGATACGGTCCTGCGCCGAAAGCCTCCACTGCCGGATAATACCCCCCACCAGCTGGTGCGAGTAGCTGTGGGGGAAAGTGAACCACCGGTGAACAGGCTGTGCCAGCAGCGGCGTCCTAGTGGCGTGCCGACGCAGGTCGGTGCGATCCGCATACCCAGAGGGAAGCTGCACCTGGCGCCTATCCCCGATAGTCATGGCCAATGGCCTGATAAGCTGGACGCGGGAACTCGATCTTCACAGGCTGCCTGTATATGGGGTGGGAAAGCAGAAGCTCACCCTTGTCAAGGCGGGTGAGATGTGCCTTCACATCCTGGGAGATGAACCGGTAGGTGGCGTCGGACAGCTCAGAGGAGTCACTGCGGCCAATGACCTTGGTTGCGCAGTTCCCCACTACCTGCCCATGCACTTCGCTCATGAACTGCTCTGCCGATAATAAGACCACCCCTAGAGA
>JACQHA010000140.1 GCA_016199255.1 Deinococcus sp. | reverse complement strand
GCGTTCCAGATGTTCCGCCGGATGCAGACGCAGTATGGCATGGGCGCAAGAGAGTTCGCAGACGCTAAGGTCGAGCTCCGTCGTCGTCTCGATAAACTCCGGGGGGAGCTGGATCGGTATCTGGCCAGTGAGTATGGGGTAAGGGCCGGTGACGCGGTTGCTTTCGAGAAGTGGCGCACCAGCCACCAGCCGTTCCACTGGTTTGTCGAGTTCTACGGGATCATGAAGAGCGGTGGGTTCGACGTTATTATTGGGAACCCGCCGTATGTCGAATACAACAAAGTCCGTGGGCAATATTCTGTTTTAAACTTCAAGACTCTCGAATGTGGCAACCTTTACGTTTTCATCATAGAGCGTTCGGTGAAACTCCTGAGTACGAATGGACTTACTGGTCTAATAGTGCCCTTGAGCTTTGTGTGCACGAAGCGTATGAGTGAGGCGCGGAAACTGATTCAGAATTATCAGGTGTGGGTTTCGAGCTTCGACATACGGCCGAGTTCGTTGTTTGAAGGCGTAACCCAGAGAGTATCCATCGTGCTAATGAGAAAATGTGGCGAACAACTAACTATTGGCTATACAGCGGGATACCGCCGATGGATGGCTGAAGAACGTGACTTTCTCATGCAGACCACAGTCCATACCAATCACCCTGAAGGCTTGGGCACTCTCAACGGCATTCCGAAACTCTCTTCTGGGATAGAACAGTCCATCTTAGCGAAGATAAGCGGCGAACCATTGAGCAGGTTTCGTGACGATGCAGGCGATCCCGTGTATATTCATCGCATTGTACGCTACTTTATCAAGGCCCTGACTTTCGTGCCTCTGTTCGTTGATTCAGATGGTAAGAAGGGTAAGTCGGAAGACTACAAGGAGTTCCGGTTCCCCAATTCAGAACGGTCTGTGATTGTCGCTTTAATCAACAGCTCTCTCTTCTATTGGTTCTGGAGGGCAAATGCGGACGGCTTCCACTGTGGGTATGGTGACGTATATGTCATGCCGTACAAGCTACCGATGACAGCAAAAATCAGGTCCAGGTTGGGCGCACTCCAAGAAAAGTTGATGCAGGAGTTGGACGGTTCATCGCAGATGAAGACGATTAGGACCAGAACGGGCATCATCCGCTATCAGGAGTTCTATACAAAGTCTAGCAAGCCAATCATTGATGAGATCGACACCGTCCTTGCTGGTCACTACCGCTTTACCGACGAGGAACTGGACTTCATCATCAACTACGACATCAAGTACCGGATGGGGCCGGAGGGTGAGGAATGAAACCCATTCGGCTGACAAAGCATGCACAGGAGCAGTGCATTGAACGGGGCGCAACCGAAGCCGAGGTGCGACAGGCCGTAGAGCAAGGCTCCCGAGAACCAGCTAAGATGGGCAGAGTAGTTTGCCGCTTCAATTTCCCCTTTGGTCAAACCTGGCAGGGCAGTGTCTACGCCATCAAACAGGTCGCGGCAGTGGTCAAGGAAGAGTCTAACGAGATAGTTGTGATTACCGTCTATACATTCTATTTTTGAAAGGAGGCCAACATGAGAATCAGCTACGATCCTGAGGTTGATGCCCTCTACATCCGCTTGATCGAGGGAGAACACGAGTGCCGCACCGTGAGGTTGAATGAAGAGATTGCATTAAACATCGGCCCAGGCGAAACGCTTGTGGGTATCGAGATATTGGATGCCAAGCAGGTTCTCGGAGGAGGGCAGTTGCCGCCGGTCGTCCTGGAAAACATAGCATCCACCACAGTTTCCTGATGACTTTCGACCACAGCCTCCACCGTCTGCAGCGGGACACACTACCTTACCCGCCGGCACTGGTGCGGCATCTCGGCGACCGCGCCCCAGCCGTCGTCAGCGGGCAGGGCAACCTGGAAATCCTCGGCGGCTCAATGCTGGCTCTGTTCTGCTCGGTGCGCTGCCCAGGCGACCTGATCCTCAAGACGTACGATCTGGCCCGCGCTCTGCGGGATGCCGGCGTGACGGTTATCGGTGGCTTTCATTCACCTATGGAGAAGGAATGTCTGGCCCTGCTGCTGCGGGGCAAGCAGCCGGTTGTCGTCTGCCCCGCCCGCAGTCTCGATGAGATGCGCCTGCCTGCCGAGTGGCGCCCACTACTGACTGAGGGTCGCCTGCTATTGCTCTCAAGGTTCGACGGGAAGCAGCGCCGTGTCACCGCTGAACTAGCCACTATCCGCAATGAATTCGTCGCGGCGATAGCGGCCAAGATCTTCATCGCTTACGCTGGAGCTGGGAGCAAGACCGAGCGTTTTTGTCGTGATGTCCTTGCCTGGGGCAAGCCAATCCTGACGTTGGAGAGCAGCGAAAACGCCAACCTGATTGCCCTTGGCGCAAGGCCCGTACAGCCCGAGAGCATCTGTGAGCAGAGAGTCTAGATCAATGACCTTCTCCCCCCGCTTCACGATCACCAACGCTATCACAGCGGCGCTGACGAAGATTGAGCGGGCCCGGGGTTTCCTGGAGGCGGCGAAGCTCTCTGCAGACTGGATTACTGCGATGCAGGCCCGGGCGTTGGTCCTAGAGGCTCACTACACCACCCACATTGAGGGCACCCGGCTCACTTTAGAGCAGTCGGAGCGGCTGTTTCAGGGTCAGGCTGTTCCTGAAGCCGACCCAGAAGATGTGCGGGAGCTCCTGAACTACCGCGACGCATTTGACTTGGTTGCCGGGTATCTTGGGAGTGGCGAACCAATCACAGAAGGACTAATCCGGGAGATCCACAAGCGCCTGGTCCAGGGCGTGCGGGGGAACACGGCCGCGCCGGGTGAATACCGCAAGGTTCAGAACTACGTCGTCAACTCCCAAACCGGTGAGGTGGTCTACACGCCGCCCCCGGCGCACGACGTGCCACCCATGATGGCCGATTTCGTCGCTTGGCTCGGTGCAGAGTACGAGGTGAACGCGGTGCTTGTGGCGGGTATCGCTCAGTTCCAGCTGGTCCACATCCACCCATTCCTCGACGGCAATGGGCGGACGGCTCGGCTGCTGTCAACGCTGTGCCTCTACCGGACAGGTTATGACTTCAAACGACTTTTCACCATCAGCGAGTACTACGATCGCAATCGAGCGGCCTACTACCGGGCAATCCAGAGTGTCCGCGAGCGGGACATGGACCTTACCGGCTGGCTCGAATACTTCTGCGAGGGGCTGGCAACTCAGATGCGCGAGGTACAGGAGCGTGGTGAGCGGGTGATCCGGCGGGATGTGCTCCTCTCTAAAGCCCGTAAGGTGGGACTGAAAGCGCGGCCCCTGGCCGTCCTAGAATTCCTGCTCGACCGGGGGAAAGGGACAGTGGCCGAGTGCGAAGTGGCCCTGAAGGAGAACCGCAGGACACTACAACGCGACCTGAAGCTACTGGTGGAAAAGGGTTTTGCGCAGGAGGTGGGGACTGGCCCGACTGATCCTACGAAGTACTACGAGCCGGTACTGTGACAAGCTGTGACAAAGCGCTGTGACAAGCTGTGATAGTGGGGTGATACATGTAAGAGACACCCTTCCTTCAATGCAGGCGGTAGCTCGCTCTGGTAGTCACAGAGGACTGCACGCTTTAGCACGTCGCTCCCGGCACCGACAGGTGCCCGTGATACACTGGCCGCGAGTGTGGGAGGTGTGTGTGAGTGCGGAAAAACCCAATCGCCTGGCCCAGGAGAGTAGTGCCTATTTAAAGTCGGCGGCACACCAGCCGGTGCAGTGGTACCCCTGGGGAGAAGAGGCGTTCCAGAAGGCGCAGCAGGAGGACAAGCCCATCCTCTTAGACATTGGCGCGGTGTGGTGCCACTGGTGCCATGTGATTGACCGCGAGAGCTACGATGACCCAGAGCTGGCCCAGCTCATCAACCAGCTGTATGTGCCGGTAAAGGTAGACCGCGACCAGCGGCCAGATGTGGATGCCCGCTACCAGCAGGCAGTGCAGGCGCTGACTGGCGCTGGGGGCTGGCCACTCACTGGGTTTCTCACCCCCATAGGTGATCTGTACTATGGCGGCACCTACTTCCCACCTCGAGAGATGTACGGCCGGCCATCGTTCCGCCAGGTACTCACTGAAGTGGCACGGTTTTACCAGGAGCGGAAGCAAGACGCTGTTTCCCAAGGCGAAAAGATCCGCCAGGCTCTGGCCCAGCCCAGGCCAGTGCGTGACGACATCAGTGCCGATCCCCGGCTGATCCAGCATAACTTAGAGCTGATCAAAGACGAATTCGACGAAGCCCACGGTGGGTTTGGTACGGCTCCCAAGTTTCCTCACCCCAGTGCCATTGCACTGCTCCTGCAGCGGCACTGGGCTACTGGCGAGGAGTGGATGCTGCACCTAGTACGCTGCAGCCTTACCAAAATGGCCAAAGGCGGAGTCTACGACCAGTTGGCTGGCGGCTTCCACCGCTATTCAGTGGATGAGCGCTGGGTGGTGCCACACTTTGAGAAGATGCTCTACGACAACGCCGGGCTGCTCTCGAACTACCTCCAGGCCTACCGGGCTACAGGTGATAGGTTCCTGGCCGAGGTGGCCAGAGATATTGTCTGCTACATAGATGAGGTGCTCTCGGATCAGGATCATGGTGGGTTCTACGGCAGCCAGGATGCGGATGTTGGCCCGAATGACGATGGCGACTACTTCACCTGGACCATGGACGAAGCCAAGGCAGTGCTGACCCCGGACGAGTTTGTGATCACTCAGCGCTACTACAACATCTACCAGCAGGGGGAGATGCATAAAGACCCTCGCCGCAACGTGCTCTTTGTTGATGAGGAGCCTGAGCACATTGCCCGTGACACCGCTCAGGATCTTACCCAGGTGCGGCTGCTGTTGGCCAGCGCCAAGGGGAAGATGCTGGCGGCCAGAGCCAAGCGGCCTACCCCCTTTGTAGACAAGACCATTTACGTAGGCTGGAATGCCCTCATGATCCAGAGTTACTTAGAGGCAGCCACGGCACTGGAGTTAGGCACCTGCCGTAACTTCGCCCTGAAGAGCTTGGAACGTATCCTGGCCGAGGCAATGCGCCCTGACGGCAGTGTCTCTCACCAGCTAGGTAGGGAGGGTAGAGTGCTGGCGCCGCTCCTGGAAGACCAGGCGCAGCTCGGCCTGGCGCTGTTGCACGCTCACCAGGTCACCGGCAAGTGGGAGTATTTGCAACGCGCCGTGGCCCTGGCGGACTATATGCTGACCCACCATTGGGACGAAGCAGGCATCGGGTTCTTTGACCGTCCCCAGGACGCCCAGGGTATTGGCTGGGAGAACCAGCCCTACAAGCCGATTATCGACGGGCCAACGCCAGCGCCCAATGCCGCGGCGGCGCTGCTGCTCCTGAAACTGCACGCTGTCACCGGCCGGGAGCGGTACCAGCAGCGGGCCGAGGAGACGCTGCACTGGATAGCGGCCCAGTTGCCCCACAGTGGGCTGTTTGGTGCAGCCTATCTCTTGGCACTCGATACTGGGATGAACCCGCCCCCTATGGCGGTGGTAGTCGGGGCCCCCCAGGAGGCTACAGCGCTGCACCAGGCGCTCTTGAGGGTCTATCGTCCCGGTTCTCTGGTGATCACCGTCGAGGCTGCCCAGCTCAACCAGCTGCCACCCTACCTGCAGGCCATGGTGCAAAGTGGCAAACCGGCCATGGCCTACATCTGCGCCGGCAACGCCTGCGCCGCGCCCACCAGCGATTCTAGCCAGGCGGGCCGGCTCTTGGCCAGCTTTGGGCGCAGCTAGTGGCGGTTTTCAGGTGGGGCGACCAGCCGGTCGCCCCTACACCGGGATGCCACAGACTGTACCTGGTCTGACCAGTAGAAAGTGGTATGAGTGACGTAGCCCAGAAGTGGGACCAGCGCTACCGGGACCAGGACCCGGAGGCAGCGCCACCAGCCGAGATCCTCTGTAGTCACCACCACCTGCTCCCCAGGGGTGGCAAAGCGCTGGACCTGGCAATGGGGCTGGGGCGGAACGCCATCTATCTGGCGACTTTGGGTTTTGAGGTGACCGGCATAGATATCTCCCCGGTGGCGGTGCAAAAGGCTGGGGAGCTGGCAGCGCGCCGCGGGGTGCCGCTCACAGCACTGGTCGCCGATCTAGAACAGTACCAGATCCCCCCTGCCAGCTACGTCCTGATTGTGGACATTGCCTACCTGCAGCACAGCCTGATCCCGCAGATCATCGCCGCCTTGAAACCAGGTGGCATCGTAGTCTTCGAGACCTTCACTATAGAGCACCTGCGCTTCAAACCTGATTTCAACCCTGACTACCTGCTCCAGCCCGGGGAGCTAGCCAATCTATTCCGCTCCCTGATCCCTCGCTACTACTGGGAAGGCATCCAGGACAACCGGCGGGCAGTGGCGACGTTCATCGGCCAGAAACCCTGGCGCCCCCCGGCCAGTCCCTGAGCCATCTTTCCCGTGTTTGAGCCTGGCCGAAGGCCAGGCGAGTTGGGGAAAGTGGCGAAGGGACTGGCCGGGGGGGGCGCTACTATATACTGGAGTGGGTAACGCCCGCGAGGTGCCTGTGGATCACACCAAACTCATTTCCGATCTGATCCGCGTTGTCGGCCAGGGCGCTGTGCTCTACCGCCCGGAAGAGCTGCTGGTGTACGAGGCCGACGGCCACACCATTGACAAGGCTGCCCCCCGGGCCATTGTGCTGCCCAGCTCCACCGAGCAAGTCTCGCAGGTCCTGCGCTACCTGCACCAGACCGGTATTCCTTTCGTACCCCGGGGCGCTGGCACCGGCCTCTCTGGCGGGTCGCTGGCGCTGGAGAACGGCGTGGTGGTGTGTACCGCCCGCATGCGCCGCATCCTGGAAGTGGATATTCCCAATCTCCGGGCAGTGGTCGAGCCAGGCGTGGCCAACATCCGGCTTTCGCAAGAAGTGGGCCATGGCTATGCCTACGCCCCGGACCCCTCTAGCCAGGCTGCCTGCTCCATTGGGGGCAACGTGGCAGAGAACTCTGGCGGGCCACACTGCCTGAAGCATGGCTTTACCACCAACCACGTGCTCGGGGTGGAGCTGGTGCTGCCTGAGGGGGAAGTGGTGATGCTGGGCGGGAAGGCGGAAGAGTACCCTGGCTTGGACCTGCGGGGCTTTGTCATTGGCTCTGAAGGCACCTTGGGCGTGGTAACTAAGGTGATGGTCCGGCTGGTGCGCGTGCCAGAGGCGGTGAAGACGCTGCTGGCCGTGTTCGATACGGTGGACAGCGCCACCCGCACTGTGTCAGACATTATTGCCGCCGGCGTGATCCCATCGGCCCTGGAAATGATGGACCATGTGGTCATCCAGGCAGTGGAGCGCTCGCCAGTGGCGGCTGGTTACCCTTTGGATGCGGCAGCGGTGCTGCTCATCGAGCTAGACGGCCCGCCTGAAGGCTTCGACTGGGAGATGGCCCAGGTGCGGGAGATTTGCCAGCGGCACCAGGCGCGGGAGGTCAGGGTGGCCAAGGACGATAAGGAGCGCGCCCTGCTCTGGAGAGGGCGCAAACATGCGATCGGTGCCGTGGGGGCGCTGGCCACCGCCTTCTATACCCAGGACGGCGTGATCCCCCGCAAGCGCTTGCCTGAGCTGCTGGCCTTGGTGGCCGACGTGGCCAAGCGTTATCAGCTCACAATAGGCAACGTGTTCCACGCTGGCGACGGCAACCTGCATCCTTTGATTGTGTACGACGCCAACGATGGGGACGCCCCCCGGCGGGTGCAGCAGGCCGGAGGCGAGATCATGGCCGCCTGCGTGGCTGCCGGGGGCAGCCTCTCGGGCGAGCATGGCATTGGCCTGGAGAAGCGGGAGTACATGCCCCTGTTGTTCAGTGGCGCCGATCTGGCCGCCATGGCCCAGGCGCGGGCGGCGTTTAATCCCGACGGCCGGTGCAATCCTGGCAAGGTTTTCCCTACCAGCACCGGCTGCGGCGAGGTGGGGGCCATTACCAAGCCCGGAGTGCTGCCGGCGGTGGCCTAGTTGTGGCAGTCGCTACCACTTCTCAACTGGCCCAGCGCCTCGGCGCCATTGTTAGCGCCCGGCACACGCTAGCTGACGAAGCAGCCAGGCCCTATGCCATTGATGGCCTCGTGCCCCAGGCCGTAGCCTTTCCTGGCAGTGTAGGGGAGCTGTGCGAGCTGCTGCGCCTGGCGCAGCAGGACAAGCTGGCGGTCTGCCCCTGGGGGGGCGGCACCGAGATCAGCTTCGGAAACCTGCCAGAGCGGCTCGACCTGGTCATTGCCTTGCCCCGCCTCAATCAGCTCCTAGACCACCAGCCAGAAGACCTTATTGCCACTGCCCAGGCGGGCATGACGCTGCACACGTTCCAGGCCCACCTGGGCGTCCATAACCAGTTCTTGCCTCTCGACCCACCCTGCCCCGAGCGGGCCACTTTGGGCGGCATGGCGGCGGCCAGCTCCAGCGGGCTACTGCGCCTGCGCTACGGGTTGCCGCGGGACCTGATTATCAGGATGGTGGTGGCCGGGGCCGGCGGCACCCTGAGCGCCAGCGGCGCCAAGGTAGTGAAGAACGTCGCCGGTTTTGACATGGCTAAGCTGTACGTGGGGTCGCTGGGTGCCCTGGGCATTATCACCGAGATGACCTTCCGGGTGCGCCCCCGGCCACTGGCGCGCCGCAGCGCGCTGGCTCGCTTCAGCCAGCTAGAGGCGGCGCGCAGCATGGCCCTGGCGGTCATCCATTCTGAACTGCTGCCAGAAGCCCTGGAGATTCTCTCCCCTCGCACCTTGGGTAACGAGGCCTGGGGGGTGCTGGCACTGTTTGGCGGGGGGCCTGAGATAGTGGCGGCGCATGCCAAGCGCTTCATTGACCGGGCCGGCGCCGCGGGTGCCCAGGCCGCCGAGGAAGTCAGCGCCGGAGAGCTGCTCTTGGAACAGGCGCGGCGCCCTGACGGCGGCGTGGCTGCGGTGCTGGCCCAGGCCAGCGTGCCGCTCACCGGCGTGGCGCCAGTGTTGGCAGTTGCCGAGCAACTGGGAGCTCAACAGAGCTGCACCATCTGGAGCGCCGCCCACTTTGGCAGCGGCGCGGTGCTAGTGGCCGCCGATGGGCCAGAACCGGCTCTGGGCCAGCTGCTGCTGGCCTTGCGCCAGAGCGCAGTGGGACAAGGGGGCAGCCTGGTGCTGCGCCGGGCTCCCGAGGGCGTAAAACGCCAGGTGGACGTGTGGGGTGAGGTGACTGGGGGACTGACCGTGATGCGCCGGCTTAAAGAGAACTTCGATCCCCAGCGCATTCTCAGCCCCGGGCGGCTGGCGGGAGGACTGTAATGGCCGGACAAGAGCAGCCGAGGCAAGCACCAGGTTTTGACCAGCTTGATCCCTTCAATCTGCGGAAGGCACAGAGCTGCATCCACTGCGGCCTGTGCCTGGAGCACTGCCCCACCTACCGCGAAACCGGCAATGAAGCCGCCTCGCCCCGGGGCAGGATTTATCTGATGCGGGCCGTGGCCGGGGGGCGCATGGGCATGACCCAGGCGTTTGTGGACCAGATGTATTTGTGCCTGGACTGCCGCGCCTGCGAGAGTGCCTGCCCCAGCGGGGTGCCCTACGGCCAGCTGGTGGAGGCGGCGCGGGGACAGATTGAACGTAACCGCCGCCGCCCCTGGTGGCAGAGCCGCTTGCGCCAGCTGGTGTATGCCCAGCTCCTGCCCTCGCCGGCGCTCTTAGCTCTGGCCTTCTGGCCTGCCCGGTTCTACCTGGCCCTGGCACGCCGCTGGCCCGTGGAGCGGCTCTTGCCCAGCCGGCTGCGGGCGCTTAGCGAGTTGCTGCCTCGCGAAATAGGCGCCCCCTTCTGGCCCGCTCATTACCAGCAGGTGCCCGCCCAGGGCCAGGCCAGGCGCCGATTAGCGTTCTTCTCCGGGTGTGTCATGAGCTTCGCTCTCCCTGATGTGCACCGCGTCACGCTCCAGGTGCTGGCCCGCGCCGGCTGTGCGGTGGAGACGCCACCAGAGCAGACCTGCTGCGGCGCCCTGGCGGTACATGCTGGGGAGCGGGGAATTGCCCGGGCCTTAGCCCGGCGCAACATTGCGGTGTTTGAAAAGCTAGGGGTGGACCAGGTGGTGGTGAACTCGGCTGGCTGCGGCGCCATGCTGAAGGAATACGGCGAGCTCCTGGCCCGCGACCACCAGTACGCGGAGCGGGCCCATCGGTTCGCGCATCAGGTGAAGGACGTGAGCGAAGTGCTCTTCGAGCTACCCCGCCCCCCCATGCGGCCGCTGCCGGTCAAAGTTGCCTACGATGAGCCCTGCCACCTGCAGCATGGCCAGCGCATCAGCGCGCAGCCGAAACAGCTACTGCAAGAAGTGCCGGGGCTGGAGCTGGTGAAACTCCCAGGGGCCGACCGCTGCTGCGGCAGCGCCGGGATCTATAACCTGACCCAGCCGGCCATGTCCCAGCGCCTCTTGGCCCAGAAAGTCCAGGCAGTGCAAGACAGTGGCGCCCAGGTGGTGGCTACAGGCAACCCGGGCTGCATTCTGCAAATTCGCCGGGGCCTGCGGCAGGCGGGATCACCTATCCCGGTGGTGCATCCAGTAGAGTTGCTGGACCAGGCCCAGCGGGGCACGTGATAAGAGCGGCCCCCGGGGGCCGCTTGGCGTATCGTGCCCAGCTTACGACTGCCGCTTGGACTCGTCCCGGCCAGCACTGGCTAGCCCCTGGCGGGGGAAGATCTCGTCCGGCTCATCGTTGGCAAAGGCAGGAGCCGGCTGGAGCGCGGCTTTGGCAGCGATCATGGCCCGCTCTAGCGACTCCTGCGGCACCAGGTCATTGCCCCACACCAGCTGGTTAGCAGACATCTCCGCCATGGCGGTGGTCACTGGATTGGAGCGGGGCGGCACCGCGGCAGGCAAGCCAGCGCGCAGCTGGGCGGCCCGTTTGGCAATGATGGTGGCCAGCAAGTACTTGGACCCGGTGCTCCCCAGTAATGTGTCGAAATCTTCTTTCACTGCTACCTCACCTCTAGGCGCCGAACCGGCGCACACTGCTAGCCATGTTGCCTACTCAGCCAGGGGTCTGTCAAGAGTGAGGGGCGCTAGGCTTCGTCCTGGCTGGCTCCTGGCTTGCTGCTGGCAGTGGTTGAGGGCTTGACCCGTACCAGGAAGCCGAAAAGTAAAGGAGGCAGCACGGTCAGGGTCAAGACACCAAAGATGATCGCCATCACCTTCCCGAATAGCTCGGCACCCGGATCAGAGGACACAGCTAGCGCCGTGGGCAACCACAGCCAGCTCAGAGCAAACAGCTGTCTTAGTGCCATCGCCTTCACCTCACCAGTGGCCCCGGGAGAGGCCAGATTTGACGTGAATATACTCAAGTTCTAAGATTGTGACAAGACTAACAATCGGGGGATGTATGACGAGCACAGGGCGCGGATACCGTAAGGGAAGCAGGGGCGGCGTCCTGGGCTGGCTGGCGGGGCGCCGGCGGCAACGAGTGATTGAGCTGCTGAGCCATTCCTATGTCGATGAGGCCGGAGATGCGGCGCGGCTCCAGGCGCTCCTGGCGCAGATCCCTTATGAGCACCTGCGCTCCGAGCTCCAGCCGGTGTTGGCCACGGAGCAGCGCCATGTGGAGCTGCTCCGTGCTGCCATCGAGCACCGGGGAGGCGCTGTTCCCGAGTCCTTGGCAGTCATTGAAGGCAGCTGGCAGGACTTGATGGCGGCAGTGGTGCAGGAAACTGACGATGCCTTCCGGTACCTGGAGCTGGCCAGGGCCAGCGACGACCTGGAGCTGGCCCAGCTCTTGGAGCGGCTCTACGCTGAGGACCGGACGAACCAGCAGGTGATCTTGCAGGTGCTGGCCAAGATGCAGCGCGCCTAGTGGGGGCGCTGCCGATGGCGACCAGCCGGTCGCCCCAGGGATGAGAGAATCTGGTGTGATCATAAGAAATCGGTCTAACGGCGCAGTCCCAGCAAGATCACCCCAATGGCGGTGGTGACCAGGGTCACCGGGACGCCGACTTTCAAATAGGCGCCGAAGGTGAGATCCACCCCTTTCCTGGCCGCCTCCTCAGCGACGATCAAGTTGGCCACCGAGCCCAGCAAGGTAAGATTGCCTGCCAAAGTCGAGGACATGGCCAGGGTGAGCCAGGCCAGCTCTGGGTTGGCCAGATTGGGCACAATAGGCCGGAAGAGCAGCACCGCCGGCACGTTGCTGATCAAGTTGGAGAGGATCACGCTCACCACCGAGAGCGGGCCGACGCCCGCAGCCACCAAAGGGTTCACCAGCTGGAAGAGGTGCTGCGAGAGCCCGGTGTGCTCCAGGGAGCTGGTGACCACAAACAGGCCGGAGAAAAACACCAAGAGCCCCCAGTTGATCTCGGCAAACACTTTCTCGGGCTTAATGCGCCTGGTAATCAAGAGCGCGGCGGCGCCGAAGAAGGCGGCACCGGCTACTGGGTAACCGATAAGGAAGAGCAACAGCACCCCAGCGGCGCACAACAGGGCCTTATTGAGCAGCGGCCGGTAGGGACGGAATTCCGAAAGCGGCACTCGCTCGAACCGCACCCCAATGAACTCCTGGCGGTACACCAGGGCGATGATGGCAATGCAGGCTACCAGGCCCAGGAGGGCAGTTGGCCCCAGGGCAGTGACGAAGCGCAGGTAGCTGATCCCCGAGGCGGCGCCGATCAAGATGTTCTGCGGGTTGCCGGCAATAGTGGCGGAGGAGCCAATGTTGGCGCTGGTGGCCAGCGCTAACAGATAGGGGATGGGGTTACGCTGCAGATTGAGGGTGACCTCCACCACCAGCGGCGTCAGCATGAGCACCACGGTGTCGTTGAGGAACAGCGCTGAGAGAATGCCCGAGGCGAACACCAAAAGCGCCAGCAGCGCCAGTGGGCTGCGGGCGCGCTGCACCACGGCGCGGCCCACGAGCCGGAAGAAGCCGGCTAGCTGCAAATTGGCGTTGAGGATCATCATGCTGAAGAGGAGCAAGATGGTGTCATGGTCAATGGCGGCATAGGCGTCGCCCAGGCGCACAATCCCGGTAGCCACCACCAGCGCAGCGCCTACTAAAGCAATGGTCTGGCGATTCAGCCGGAACCCTGGGAAGTAGCCAATGGCTACCCCGAGGTAGGTAAGCGCCACAATCAGGCCGTTGACGATCTCCCTCACATCAGCGGTCCAGGCGCTTGGCATATATCACCCGGTCGTCGCCATCAGCATAAAAGTCCTTGATCCGCGCCACCTCCCGGTAGCCCTGGTCCAGGTAAAACCGCCTGGTGGCCTGGTAGCTCTCTTTGGAGGCAGTCTCGATCAAGAGCAGACGAGCTGTTTTCGCGCGCAGCAGCGCCTCCACGTGGCTGGTGAGTGCCTTGCCAATGCCCTGGCCGCGCTTACTGGGGTGGACGGCGACCCAGTACAGATCAAAGGTGCGGTCGGTCATCGGCGTAGGGCCGTAACACACGTAGCCCACAATCGGCCCGCCTTCTTCTGCTACCTGCACCCAGTACTCATCTTTCTCCGGGTGTTCCAGGGCAGAGTCAATGAGCTCCAGGGCCACCGCCACTTCCTGGGGAGTGAAGTTTTCAGTAGCAGCCAGCAGCGCGGCCAGCGGGGCCCGGTCCTGTTTTTCAACTGGTCGGATGTGCACTGGTCCTCCCGAGCGCTAGTTCTACCACTTTTCCCACCAGCGCGGGATAGTCCAGACCAGCCGCCTGGGCGGCAATGGTAATGCCGGTGCCTGGGGCAATATCCGGGTTGGCGTTCACCTCCAGGACGTAGGGCACATTATCTTTCAGGCGAATGTCCACCCGCCCATAGTCCCGGCAGCCAATCAGGGTGTAAGCCCGGCGGGCGATGTCTCTAATGCGCTCTGCCAGGTCAGGCGGCAGGTCCGCTGGGCACACCGCCCGGTCCAGGCCGTAAAGTGGGCTGGACTCCAGCCAGTTAACCTCATACCCTACCACCCGGGGCACTCCCGGCGGCAGGGCAGAGAGGTCCAGCTCCTCAATGGGCAGGACTTCCGGGTCCTGATACCCCAGGAGGGTTACCTTGATTTCCCGGCCCTCGATGTATTCTTCCACCAGCCCGTCCTGGCCATAGTGCTGGTGGATATAGGCGATGCGCCGGTTGACCGCCGTGGCGTCGTAGCCTACCGAGTCGGCGCAGATGGAGGCACTGCCGTGCTCCCGGGCTAGTTTCACAATGAGGGGATAGGTGAGGCTGCCAGAGAAATGCTCCCCAGGCCGCACCACTGTAAAGCGCGGGGTAGGGATGCCGGCACCAGCCAGCGCCAATTTCGTCAATGGTTTGTCCCGGCACAGCGCCAGCGCCAGCGGCGGGGCCCCGGTGTAGGGCAGGCGCAGAAGTTCCAGAAGCCCGCAGAACGCTCCCTCCAGGCTGGTGTCGCCCATAATCGCCTCGCACAAGTTAAACACCAGATCAGGAGCCAGCCGCTTCAGGCGGCGCACTGCCCCAGCGGTGTCATCATCAATGCTTAGCACCTGGGTGCGGTAACCTAGGTGCGCTAAAGTCTCAGCCACCCCCCGGGCCGCCACCTCAGACTCGGCCTCGGCTATGGCATCAGCATCGTCCGGGGCTGCCGGCTGCCGGGGGGCGTTATAGACGACGGCAATCTTCGCGGCGGGTCCTCCGTCATGCACTGGCCTGCAGCCGCTGGGGCGCGGCCTTGGCTGCCCGCTCCGGCACAGTGGGCATCCCGTACCTGGCCAGTGCCAGGTTCAGGATCGTGTTGATCAGCGTGGGGTGGTCCATGCCGTCGGCCTGGGCCTCGGTGACTAGATCGCTGTAGCCAGGTGTGAGGCCAGGGAGCGGGTTGGCCTCGAGGAGGTAGAAGCCACCTTTACCCAGCCGGAAGTCAAAGCGGCAGACATCCAAACAACCTAACACCCGGTAGGCCTTGAGACACACCTTGCGCAGGAAGAGCCACTGCAAGGTAGACAAAGGTGCTGGGCAGAGATAGCGTGGTGCCAGAGGCACTTCTAACTTGATGTAGTTGGTGTAAACCCCCCGCTCGCTGGGTACAGGAGATAGGTCAACTTCCAGAGGTGGTAACACGTGCGGGTCCTCATTACCTATGACCCCTACGGTGACCTCCCGGCCGGCGATGAACTCTTCCACCAGTGCCGGCTGTCGGTAGGCGGCAATAATGTGCTGCACCTGGGCGCGCAGCTC
>JACQHA010000118.1 GCA_016199255.1 Deinococcus sp. | reverse complement strand
TTATGGGCGATGAGAACAAGCTCAAGCAGGCGCTGGATAACTTACTGGATAACGCCAAGAAAGCCACCTTGAATGGCGGCACAGTGTCGGTCACCATGCGGCGCAGGGAGCAGCAGGTGTGCGTTGACGTCGTCGACACTGGCATTGGCATCCCCAAGGCCGAGATCGCCCGCATCTTCGGCTACTACTACCGGGCTTCCAACCGCACCGGCGGCGGCAGCGGCATTGGCCTGGCCATTACCTGGCGCATTGTGCACCGCCACCGGGGCGAGATCACAGTGAGAAGCGAGCTGGGCCAGGGGTCGACTTTCACCATCTGCCTGCCCCGGGCAGACTACCAGCCTCCCGCACCCACCTTCTGGCGCCGCCTGGCCGGCTGGTGGGCGGAACTTACTGGGTAGACATTGCGCTGGGGTAACTTCCGCGCTACGCTATAGGACGCTTATGAGCGAGCGTCCGGCAGTAGCATTCCAGGGTGAGAACGGGGCCTATAGCCAGCTGGCGGTGTACCAGTTCTTTGGCGAGGGCACGCCCACTGTCGCCTGCCGGACGCTGGAGGACCTGTTCCAGGCCATTTTGGAGCAGGCCGCCACCCACGGCGCCCTGCCAGTGGAGAACTCCCTGGCCGGGTCGATTAACAAGGCGTATGACCTGCTCTTAGAGCACGACCTGCACGTGGTAGGAGAGGTGTTCCTCAGGGTGCGGCATGCGCTTTTAGCGGCGCCAGGCACGGAGCTGGCCCAGCTGAAGCGGGTCTATTCTCACCCCCAGGCGCTGGCGCAGTGCGAGGGGTTTTTGGCGCGGCACGGCTTTGAGGCCGTACCGGAGTACGATACTGCCGGCGCGGCGCGGAACCTAGCGCGCAACGGCCAGGCGGGCACTGGGGTGATTGCCAGCGAGCTGGCTGCCAGTCTCTACGGCCTGGCAGTATTGGCCCGGGGCATTGAGGACCTACCGTTTAACTACACCCGCTTCTTTATGCTGGGCACCCAGGAGCCGGCGCGGCGCGACCCCTCGAAAACCTCGCTGGTGTTTGCTACCCGGCACCGCCCCGGCGACCTCTACGAAGCCCTGGGGGAGTTTGCCAGGCGCGGCATCAACCTCACCAAGCTGGAGTCGCGGCCCCGGCGCAACCGGCCCTGGAACTATGTGTTCTACGTGGACTTCGAGGGCCACTGGGAGGAACCGCACGTGTCTGAGGCGCTGGTGCACCTGTTGCGCAAGGCTTCCTTCGTGAAAATCATTGGCTCCTACCCGGCGGCAGTTATGGACTTTAAGACTGACCGCTCCGGGCTCTTTGAAGCTGAGGGGCCTGAGGCGGTGAGCCGCGGCGGCAACTCCCCTGATGCGGCCTGACGCTTTGCTCCAAGACTTAAACCCTTCCCAGGTCCAAGCAGTGACCCAGACTGAAGGGCCGACTTTGGTGCTGGCTGGCGCCGGCAGCGGCAAGACCCGCACGGTGGTGCACCGGGTGGCGTATCTCCTAGCCCAAGGGGTGTTGCCCACCGAGATCTTCGCCTGCACTTTTACCAACAAGGCCGCAGGCGAGATGCGCTCCCGGATTGAGCGGATGATTAAGGGGGCTGCCGCTGAGCTGTGGATCAGCACCTTCCACTCGGCCTGCGTGCGCATCCTGCGCCTGCACGCTGCGCCAGCCGGCCTGAAGCCAGGGTTTGTGATCTACGACGAAAACGACCAGCTAGAGGCGCTGAGAGAGATCGGCGCGAGTTTACTCAGCCGGGTGGGAGCCCCGAGCCCGCGCCAGCTCCAGGCCATTCTTGACCGGGCCAAGTGCCGCCTGTGGGGGCCGGCTGAGCTGGACCGGAACACTGACGGGGAGTACATTGGCGGCCTGCCCCGGCAACTGGTCATCGAAGCCTACCGGCGCTACGAGCAGCAGCTCTCAGCCAATAACGCCCTGGACTTTGGCTCGCTCTTGACCAAGGTGGTGGAACTCTTTCAAAGGCACCCAGAGGCGCTTGAATCAGCACAGCGTCGCACGGTGTTTATCCACGTAGACGAGTACCAGGACACCAACCACGTGCAGTACGTGCTGGCGAACCTTTTGGCCTCGCGGCACCGTAACCTCTGTGCCGTAGGCGATCCTGACCAGAGCATCTATGCCTTCCGGGGCGCGGATATCTCCAACATTCTCTCCTTCCAGAAGGATTATCCCGACGCCCAGGTGATCCGCCTGGAAGAGAACTACCGCTCCCCCGGCCACGTGCTGCAGGTCGCCAACAGCCTGATTGCCCACAACCGGGGCCGGCTGGAGAAGACCCTCCTGAGCACCAAGGGGCCAGGGCCACGAGTGGGGCTGCACCGCGCCAGGAACGCCAAAGAAGAGGCGGACTTTGTGGCGCACCAGATTGAGCGCCTGTTCGGCCGGGGCATCCCCCTGGGCGACATTGCAGTGCTCTACCGCACCAACGCCCAGTCCCGCTTGTTAGAAGAATCCCTGCGCCGCTCGCGGCTCAGCGCCACTATTGTGGGCGGCACTGGGTTCTACCAGCGCCGGGAGATCAAAGACATTTTGTGCTACCTCAAGCTGCTGGTGAACCCGGCAGATAGTGTGAGCCTCTTGCGGGTGGTGAATGTGCCCCGCCGCTCCATTGGTGCTACTTCGCTGGCCAAGCTCTTGGAGTGGGCCCGGGCACATGAGACCACAGCCTGGGAGGCGATCACCCACGCCGAAGAGATCCTCACTGGCCGGGCCCTGGGGGCAGTAGTGGCGTTCCGGGAATTGCTCACTGGCCTGCTGGTTCAGAAAGAACAGGAGGGGGCGACCAGCTGTGTGCGACGGGTCATTGAACAGTCTGGCTATGCCCACATGCTGGAACAGGAAGGGACCTTTGAGGCCCGCAGCCGCCTGGAGAACCTGGAAGAGCTGACGAGCGCCGTGGCCGAGTGGGAAGCAGGCTCGCTCGGGAACATTGCGGAGTTCTTAGACCAGGCGGCCCTGCTCAGTAGCGCCGATGAGCCCTCGCCTGAGGGCAGCGTGCTGCTCATGACGCTGCATAACGCCAAGGGCCTGGAGTTCCCGTATGTGTTCATTGTGGGCCTGGAAGAGGGCCTGCTCCCCCACCGCAACGCCACCGACACAGGCAACCCGGGCGCACTGGAAGAAGAGCGGCGCTTGCTCTATGTCGGCATCACCCGGGCCATGGAGCGCCTGGTGCTCACCTATGCTGCCGAGCGCTCGCTCTATGGCGACGCCCAAGAAACCACCCCCAGCCGTTTCCTGGGTGAGGTGGACGAGAGCGCCCTGGAGCACCTCACTGCCTATGGCGAGGTGATCCGCAGCCTCGAGAGCCCTCCGGTGGCGGAGAAAACCCTGGGCCAGTGGAAGGGCGGCGAGAAGGTGGTGCACGATCTGTGGGGCGAGGGGCTGGTGGTAGGGGTGCGGGGCTCCGGGGAGCATACCACCTTGACGGTGCTCTTCTATCAAGATAAGGTGCCCCGCCAGCTCATGCTGAAATACGCCCCCCTGCGCCGGATATGAACCTTACTCCCCCACCTCTGGAGGCAGTGGGCCAGGGTGGGGTGCGCCTCGATACCCAGGTGGCCCTCATTGCCCACACTTCCCGCGCTGCCGCCAAGGAACTGGTGGAAGCAGGGCGGGTGCTGGTGAATGGTCAGCAGGCTAAGCCGGCCCAGCGCCTGCGGGGGGGCGAGACCATTGTCATCTACCCTTTCCCTGTGGTCCGGCGGGAAATCCTCCCCGAGCGGCTGCCGCTCACGATCCTGTATCAAGACCAGTTCCTGGCTGCCATTGACAAGCCCCCGGGCCTGGTGGTGCACCCGGCCCCAGGCGCTCCCGCCGGGACCCTGGTGAACGCCCTCCTGGCTGCGCTGCCTGATTTGTCGCAGCTGGGGGGTGAAGAGCGGCCGGGCATTGTGCACCGACTCGATAAGGACACCTCGGGCGTGATCCTGGTAGCCAAAGACGATGCCAGCCACCGCCGGCTGGCCGAGGCGTTTCAATCGCGCCAGGTGCAAAAAGAGTATCTAGCCATTGTAGATGGCGACCTCTCCCAAGCGCAGCTGATCGAGGCCTCCATTGGGCGGAGTCCCCGCAACCGCAAGCATATGACCGTGGGCGGGTTGCATCCCCGTCCGGCCCGCACTGAGTTGGTGCCGCTGGAACGCTTTCTTAGCCACACCCTGGTGCGCTGCCGTCCCACCACTGGCCGCACGCACCAGATCCGGGTACACCTGCGCTTTATCGGCCACCCGGTCACCGGCGACCGGCTGTACGGGCGGCCGAGCCCGCTTATCAATCGCCAGGCGCTGCACGCCCACCGCCTGCGCTTTCCCCACCCGCACACCGGCCAGGTGCTAGAGTGTGTCTCACCTCTGCCGCCAGATCTTGAGGCAGCGCTAGGGCAGCTCAGGCGCCAAGAGCGCTAGGAACCTGCGCTCACCAGCACCTGATAAGCCGCCGCGTTGCCGGTGCGCGCCGCCCGCACCAGCAGCAAGTAGCTACCAGCCGCCAGGTAGAGCGAGAGCTGTTCCCTGCCGCCTGGCCCCTGGGCTACGGCCAGCGGCATGTCAGGCACCCTGGCCAGGTACAGCAGCAGGTTCAAGTCCACCTCGGGCACTGCACTGCTCAATGCAATGGTCACCTGCTGGCCCTGCTCCAGTATCAGGCGATACCACTGGTCCCGGGGCAGATTGTCGTAGTCCACCACCCCAGGCAGCGGCTGCCCCAACCGCAGCGTAATGGCAGTTTCGGGAACAGCAGCGGTGAACAGCAACTGAGGCTGCAAGCTGATGCGCAGCGTGTAGCTTGAGGAATCGGCGATGGACGCAGAACTGACTACCAGGAAGTACACCCCGGCGCTCAGGCCAGCCACCAGGTGCTCGTTTCGCCAGGTGCGGTCGCGGCGCGATTGATCAATGGCCTTCAGCTCAGTGAGCGGCCGGGAGCCAAAGGGGTCCAGGGCCTCGACGCTGGCTCCGAACACGTAGAGATCCAAGTCCACCCCAGGGCGGTCGATGTCTAAATCGATGGTCAGCCGGCCCGGGCGCTCGAGGGCCAGCCGGTACCAGCGGCGGCTGGCGCCAGCTACGCCATCGGAGAACGTGCTGTCTGGAACAAGCGCCACCGCCAGAGCAGGGCCAATGCCCTCGAGCTCGCTCTGGGAATTGGCCAGAGTGGCAAGCCACAAACATCCCAGCAGCCAAAGGCGCCTCACAGCGCTCCTTCCAGAGCTGGGCTCACTGGTTCTTCTGAGGGCAGTTCTTCCTCAGGCGCGCCCCGCACGTAGAGCCCCAGCCACTGCAAGATGTCCTGGTAGAGCGCGTCGTCCAGCAGGTCCAGGCCATGAGCCGCTCCAGGCAACACGAGCTGCAGGCTGTGAGGGGAAGCGGCCAGGCCCATCAGCGCCTCGGTGGACTGGTAGGCATAGCTGTCCTCTTCGCTCGACACCATGAGAATCGGCCGGGAGCCAGAGGCGGCCACTGCCTCCCTGGTGTCAATCCCCTGGTACTCCAGGCCAGGAGATAAGAGGATCACGGTGGGGATAAGGGGATCAGCCGCCGCATAGTTGATGGCCACGTTGGCGCCCAGACTGGCACCGAAAATAGCGATTCGCTCTGGGTCCACACCGGTCTGCTCCCGCAAGAACGTCACTGCCGCCTCCACATCCTGAGTCGCCCAGCGCCGCAGGCCGGTGGACATATTGTCCCAGGTCAACTCCGCGCCCTGGAACTTAGTGCTCTCGCCGTGCCCGCGCAGGTCAATGGCCAAAGAGGGATAACCGTCGTGGGCCAGCGCTTTCCCTACCTCGGCCAGGTCGGCCCTGCTGCCGCCCAACTGGTGCAAGAGCACCAGCGCCGGATGGTGCCGGCCAGGAGCGGGGCGATAGGTACCAGCAATGGTGAAGCCCAAAACCGGAAGACTCACCTGGCGCTCGCTGACCTGGCCGCAGCCGCTCAGCCAGAGTACTTCTAATAGGAGCCACCCTGAGCGCTTCATCAGGGACACAGCATAGCCCAGTGCTGCCAGGGGGTCAACGCTCGTGATGTAACACCTGAGCCCCTAGGGCGTCTACTGAGTCCAGGGTGATTTTTTCGCTCCAGGTCGTGTTCGTTGACACCTAGCCAGCGCCCGCTTAGACTGGTGTGGCGCGCCAATCTGACTAGGACTTGTGGCAGACGCGCCGCTTCAGAACACCACCTAGAGCTGGGGGGCTGGGAGGGAAGGAGGCAGTGTGAGCGCAGCGACCAGAGGAATCCTGGCAACAGCCTTGGCCGCTCTGCTGGCGTTAGGCGCCGCCACCGCAGGCGGTGGCGGCAGTGAAGCCGAGCCAGCGCAGGTGCAGCTCCCCGAGATCTTTACCGCGCCAGCCATTGAAGAAATCCGCATTGAGGGTGTCAATGGCCGGCTGGCGGTGCAGGTGGAGTTTGCCATTAGGACCAAGGTGGGCCATGACCCAGCCAGCGCCAATGTTGAGCGGGACCTGGATAACATTGTGGCCCTGGGCTCTTTCCGTCGAGTGGAAGCCGCTTTTTTGGAAGGCGGCCGGGTGCTGGTGTTCACCCTTACGCCCAACCCAGTGCTGTCTACTGTGATCATTACCGGCAACACGGCTTTCAGCTCCGACCAGATCCGCTCCGCCATTAGTGCCGACGCCGCCCGGACTGGGCGCTTGACCCTCACCCCGGGGCAGGTAGTGAACACCTTTGCCCTGGAGGACGACCGGCGGGCCATTATCACCTTTTACCGCAGCTCTGGCTTCCCCTTTGACCCCGAGGTGCGCTCGGTGCTGGACCTGGTGGGGGAGCAGCTGGTGATCACTTTTCTCATAGAAGACGCGCCGCTGATTACCGGGCTGCGCTTCACAGGCGCCAGTGCCTTCCCAGTTGACCAGCTGGCCAAATCAGTGGCCGGCACCTTCCCTGCTCAGGCCGTGACCGACGCCCCAGAGCTCTTCGCCATGGATGAGCCAGTCCCCTTTGACTTGGCGGCCTTCAGCGCTGCCGCGGCGGCGCTGAACAGCCTGTACGCCCAGGGCGGCTTCGCCGGCAGCGGCGTCGATACCAGGAACAGCAGCCTGGGCGCTGGTGTCCTCTCCATTACCCTGCGCGAGCTGCGCATTGGCCGGCTGTCGGGCAACCCAATGGAAGGCGTGATGATGGGCGACCTGTTCAATACCGATGTGCTGGCAGACGCCATTGACCGCGCCGCTGAAGAGGGCACCAATGTAGAGCCTGATGTGCTGGTGAATCCGGACAACACTGTGAGCATCCGCCTCACCCCTGGGCGAAGCGAGACCATTACCGCCATTGAGGTGGTGGGCAACGCTGGCCTGAGCCGGCAGGAGATTGTCAGCGTCATGCGCCTGGGGGTGGGGCAGCCGCCCAACCAGTTCCTCTTGACCCAGGACCTGGGGCGCATTGCCCT
>JACQHA010000139.1 GCA_016199255.1 Deinococcus sp. | reverse complement strand
GGCTGGCACGGCCAACACTGACAATGACCCGGCAGACACCGAGGTGATTGTGAACGACCCCAACCTGTTTCCCAACAACTCCTATGGGATTGACCTCGATGGGGACGGAGACCATGACATTGTGGTGGTGGGGACGAAGAGCTAAGAGCTCCGCAGAAGGGATCGAGTGATCCGGGGGTGCTCCAGAGAACTCTGGAGCACCCCAGCCTACCGCCGGGCAACACGCAGTACGCGCACACCCTTTTTAGGAAGCTCTAAATGGATGCTCTTATCGCGCAGCCGCTCCCCGGTTTCCAGGTCAGTAGCTGGACCAGCGGTGATCTCTACTGCTTGCGGCTCCCAAGCGTGATTCATCACCCACACCAGATCTTGGCGCTGGCCGCGCAGGTAGCCCACCTGTACCCAGGGGTTGTTTGAGCGATAGGGACGGTCCAAATGGGCTAGATCAGCTAGGCCGTTATAGAGGCGGTAGGTGCTGTCGCGCTGGTGCACATTAGGCGTCTCTGCTAGGTAATACTCCAGGGGATAGGCGCAGAATATGGCCTGTCCCCGGCCCAGCCGGTGACGTATCAGCGCTGGCTGGCCATCTGGCCCAATGGCCAGCACCTGGGCGCTGTCTACCTCCAGGGGAAGGTAGCCGACGCCAAAGAAATTCCCTGCCCGCCCCACTACCAGCTCCTCGCCTGAGGCGAACCCTAGTGCCGCCTGGATGAACTTGAGCGTGATGCCCTCCGGCGGCGTCTCCACCAGACCGTAGCGCAAGCAGTGCCGGGCGCCGAACAAGCTAGGGAAATTGGGAATCCACAGGCCATTGTGGAAGTCCTGTACTCCGTGGAAATAGGAAGCATAGAACGTGCCCCCGGCCCGCACCCAGCGCTCAATGGCCAGCCAGTAGGGCGCAGTGAGCTTCTGGGTCACTGGTGCTAGCAAGAGCCGCAGCTGCGCTGGAATCGTCCACTCCCCGCCCAGCTCGATCTCTGGTGGCAGCAGTGGCTCTTGTACTAAATCCGACGCCACCCCCGCCTGCTGCGCCAGGGTGTAGGCTTCCAGCAAGTTCTGGGCCATTACCCCCCGGTCATCGGCGCTGAAGGGGTAGCTGTGGAAGAAGTACGACGGCACCACCAGAGCGGCCTGGAACGCTGGGAGCTTATACACTGCCAGGTCCACTTGGGCCATGATGGAGCTGAACCGCTGGATCTCCTGCGCCGCTGGCTTTGGGCTGCCGTCAGATCGAGTAATACCGAAGAACAGCTCAAAGGCATGATGCGAGTAAGGCCGCTGGTTGGGCAGGTCAAAGTCGCTATAGCACCACCCTAGCGCGCCACAGGCGCCGGCCAGCAGTGTGGTGTGCAGCACCTCGCGGTAGTAATCAGCGCCGTGCTCATTGCTCATGGCGCTGGAGCTGCCGCCGAATTCTTCAAAGAGCACTGGCTTTCCCCGGTCGGCGGCGCGCACTGCCAGGGCCGGCAGGTAGGCGTGCCGCAGTGGATCAGTCTCAGTACGGTATACATGGGGCCCTAAGAAGTCTGCCAGCTGGGCGATTTCGTCCACTGGCAGGCCATTATCCCGGCCCAGGGACTGCCAGGCGCCGTCCCCCAGGCTCACTGGCCGGAGTGGGTCCACCGCCTTGACAGCGCTAAGTAACGTCCTGGCCCAGAGCAGGCCGCTCTCCCAATTGGTCTCGCCGCCGTAGAGGGGCATCTCGTTGGTGAGCAGCCAGCCCCAGATGGCTTCTTCACCTTCATAGCGGCTGACTATGGCCTGGACGTACTGCACCTGCTGGCGCAGCATAAAGGGATCGTGGTACAGATCCCGCCCTGCTCGCCAGGGGAGGTCCCAGTTTTCCCCGGACATGTGGCCCACTAAGAGCGTGAGGATGGTCCCTATCCTGGTTTCAGCACACAGGGCGATGAACTGGTCCAGTCTCTCCAGCATCAGTGGGTCAATATAGTCCGGCCGGGGGAGGAAGTCTGGGGTATAGAGAAACGAGCGGCAGACGTTCATGCCCATCTGGCGCATCTGCTCCAGTTCAGCTCGCACCAGTTTAGGCCGCCACTTGCGCCACATGAGCGGCCCGGCGTGGCGAGGCCAGTAGTTAACGCCCAGCCAGTAGTGGGGCTGCTGGTGGTAGGTCAGGTAGCGCATACTGCCTCCTAGGGGAAGCTTTTAAAAGATCGGCGCGGGGATTCCCACCCCCTTCAGGGGGTTGGGATGAAAGCGCCGCCCCTGAAGCCACGTAACCTACTTTCCTGGGCATGCCTGGATATACCGCCGGATGACTTCGGCGGAGACGTTTCCCGCCGTGCCGACGTAGTACGCCTGGGTCCAGAGGTGTTCCTTCCTGCACTTATTCTTGAGGTTTGGGAACCTCTCGCGCAGGTACCTGGAACTGTATCCCTTGAGCAGCCCGGCGATATCCGCCGGACTGAACCGCGGTGGGGCTGAGACAAAGACATGGACGTGATCGTCATCCGTTTCCATGGCAAGGAGAGCGAGACCGTGGCGATCACAGCACTCAGCGATCAATCGCTTCGTCTCCGCCCGGACCTCACCGATCAGAATCCGCCGCCGGTACTTCGGAATCCACACGAAATGGTAGGCGATGTGATAGTGCGTCCAACGGGTTTTTCCGGTTTGCATGCCACCTCTCCATCTGTGATAATACCAGCTATGGAGACTGTGCGCATTTGCCGGTTGGGCAACCTGCCGCCATCGCTCTTCCGGCGGCTGTACGACGCGCAAGTGGAAGCGGCCCGGGTCTGGAGCCTGTGCCGGGACATCCACCTGGAGGCACGACGGCAGGGTACGCGCTGGCCCAACCGGGATGACCTGCAGAAGGCGACCAAGGGTCGATTCGCCCTGCACAGCCAGACGGTCCAGATGATCTGCCACGCGTTCCTGGCCAACGTCGAGACCACGCGCCAGTGGAAGCGACAGCATCCCCAGCTGCGCTACCCGTACAAGGATAAGTGGTTCTATCCGCTGCTCTGGCCCGCGCAAGCGATCGGCGTGGCGCCGGGGCGCGTCGTGCTCCCCATGGGACGCGGGCGCCGGTCCGTCGTCCTGCGGGTGGAGGTCCCTGAGAACGCCGGCGCCTGCAAGATCGTCTGGAGCAACGGCTACGAGTTGCATGTCTCCGTACCAGTTGTCCCAGCGGAAGCGCCGCCGGGGACCGCGCGCGCCACCGCCGACCTGGGGCAGATCCACCAGGCGGCGGTCACGACGGACACCGGCGCGGCGTTGGTGGTCTCAGGACGCGGGATCCGATCGGCCAAGCGCTGGTTGCACCAGGCGTTCGGCGAGATCGCCAAGCAGCGGTCCCGGTGCAAGCAAGGCTCTCGTCACTGGCGGAAGCTGCAGCGCGCCCGCGGCAAAGTCAGCGCCCGGGTCGAGCGCCAGGTCCGCGATCTGCGCCACAAAGGCATGCGAAAGGTGGTCGAGTTTTGCAAACAGCACGGGGTGGGCAGACTCTACGTCGGCAACCCGGACGGGGTACGAGCCCGGTCAGCCGGGCGGCACCACAACCAGCGAATGTCCCAGTGGGAGTACGGCCGGGACATCGACTATCTGGCGCACAAGAGTGAACAGAGCCGCATCGTGTGCTTCACCGGCACGGAGAGGGGAACCTCCAGCCGGTGTCCTGAATGCGGCCACCGCCAGCGGCCCAAGGGTCGTGCATGGGTGTGCAACAATTGCGGGTTCCGCGGCCACCGCGACGTGGTGGGGAGCGCCAACATGCACCCTATCGCCTACGGAGAAAAGATCGAGTTCCCCCAGAGGATCACGTATCTACGGCCCGGTCCCGTACAAGGGTCCGGAGGTGGAATGAAGAACTGCCCCCGGTCGCAAGAACCGGAACGTAGTAGTTGCCCGGACACGGGCCACGGGGAGGGTGTCACCGCCCGTTTGCACCCGTGTTGTCCAGGTGAGTTCGCGGATCAACCGCCTGCCGTGGGATCACGCCGCGCCAGGGCCTCGCAAGAGGCGGGCCACACCGCGGAGGTCGCCTAGAAGCCCGCCCCCTTTAGGGGGCTGGGAGTGTCACTCTTTAGGAGTCTGCTCTGGCAGCGCCTCCCTGTGGCGCTGGGGCTTGCGCACCAGGCGAGTCACCAGGTTCCTGGCACTAGCCACGGTGCCCAGCGTGCGCAGGCTGGCCCGCACCAGCTCATGCACTGGGGCCTCGCCTTCCTCGCGCACTGCCACTAGAAGGCTGTTGGACAAAAAGCGACACAAAGACGAGAGCAAGAAGAGAAAATGAAAGTGCCGGAGCTTCAGTACCGGCAAGACACTGAGCCGGCCGTAGTCGCTGTAGGAGAACGAGATCCACAGCTCACGGCCTTCAAAGGACTGCGCCAGGTACCCGCCTAATATGGGGGCCAGCGCGCCGGCAAAGCCTACCAGCACGCTGTACACCGAGATGTATACGGCGTTGTGCTCGTTAGGCGATACCTTGAGCAGGATGTTCCCTGAGGCCAGGCCAATGCCAGCAAAGGCAAAGCCGTTAATCAGGTAGATGATGGGAATAATAGCGTAGTGGCCGGGAGCAGCAAAGATCCAGCAGAAGGCAGTGGTGGAAGCCAAAAGGCCGCCAAACAGGATCACCGGCTTGTTGCCGTAGCGGTCAGTGAGGCGGCCCCACAGGCCCAGGCTGAGCAGGTTCATGCCCTGGTCAAAAAAGGAAAAGATCACGACTTGGGCATAGTCCAGCCTGATGTCATTGAGCATGTACACAATGAAGAAGGTGCTGGCCAGTGCTGTGGAGAAAGCCCAGGCCATGGCGTAAGCCATGAGCCGGCGGAAGTTCCGGTCGCGAAAGGGCAGGGATAGTAGCCGCCAGAAGGGCTGCCTGGCCGACAGGTGGGCCGGCGGCTCTGGGGTAAGGCCTAGCGGCAAGAGTCCCAGTAGGCCAAAGAGCACGCCCACCGTAAAGAGTAGCGCGAAGCCCATAGTCAGGTTTCTGGGGTACTCAGCCTTCCAGTAGTCGATGAACCATCCGGCGGCCAGCGACGCAGCGATGCCTACTGCCGCCTGGAGCTGGGTGCGCCGGGCAAAGTAGCGACCCCGCATGGAGCCGGGTACTAAATCGCGCATCCAGGACTGCCAGGCGGTGCTGGACATGGCGAAAAACACTGAGGAGCCGCCAATAATGGCTGACAGTACCCACACGGGCTTCCCTGGGCCGATAACTGCGAAGGGTAGAGCCACAGTCAAAAGCCATAGTCCCCGGCTCAAGGCGGCGCCGCCTACACACAGCCACTTACGCCGGCCGCTGCGCTCCAGTAAGTAGGCGGCCAGGAGCTGGGCCAGATTGGCGAAAGGGGGAAGGGCGGCCAGAATGCCGATTTGCAGCTCCGTGGCCCCCAGAGCCAGGGCAAAGCCGGTGAGGAACACTCCGCTGGTGAGGGTGCCCATCACCACCGAGCACATGCCGTCGTAAAAGCCCAGCCGGAGCCCGCGCTTGGTGTCGGCGGCGCTTAGCACGGCCCTATCGTATACGATGCCACCGCGGTCCCACTCGTGATGTTCGCCCCTACTCTGGCCATACACCAGGTGGAGGAGCCGGAGTGTCCGGCTACGTCATGCTGGCCAGAGTCACCTCGGCGGCAATCCAGGGGATCACTGCGTTGGTGGTGCAGGTGGAAGTGGATATTGCCAATGGCTTCCCGGGGTTTCACCTGGTGGGCTTGCCCGATGCGGCGGTGCAGGAGGCCCGGGAGCGGGTGCGTTCAGCGCTGAAGAACTCGGGCTTTAGTTTCCCCCAGCAGCGCATCACCGTGAACTTAGCCCCGGCCGATATTCGCAAAGAAGGGCCAGCCTTTGACCTGCCCATTGCCCTGGGGATCCTGGCGGCGTCAGGGCAACTGCCCCCTGAGAGCCTGGGGGACGTTCTGGTGTGTGGCGAGCTGTCGCTGGATGGGGGAGTGCGCCATGTGGCGGGAGGGATTGCCATTGCCCTGGGGGCGCGGGCCCAGGGCTACCGGCGGGTGTTCCTGCCGCCAGCCACTGGCCCCCAGGCAGCGATTGTCAGTGAGCTAGCGGTTTACGCCCCAGCTAGCCTGGCAGAGGCAGCAGCGTTGCTGCGGGGCGATTTGGCGCTGCCCCAGGTGGACCCGGGGGAAGGGGTTCCTCCTCCGATGCCCCAGGTGGATCTGGCGGAGATCAAGGGCCAGGCGCACGCCCGGCGGGCCCTGGAGATTGCTGCCGCCGGCGGGCACAACCTGAGTCTTATGGGGCCTCCTGGCTCAGGCAAGACCATGCTGGCGCAGCGCCTGCCCACCATCCTGCCGGCGCTGTCCAGTGCTGAGGCGCTGGAGGTGACCCAGGTGCACTCGGTGGCGGGGGTTATCCCGCCGGGCTGCGGGCTGGTGCGGCACCGTCCTTTCCGCAGCCCCCACCACAGTGTTTCTGACGCCGGGCTGATTGGCGGCGGCTCGGTGCCCCGGCCAGGGGAGGTGAGCCTGGCGCACTGTGGTGTGCTGTTCTTAGACGAGGCGCCGGAGTTCCGGCGCAGTGCCCTGGAGGCGCTGCGAGCGCCGCTAGAAGACGGCCAGGTAACTATTGCCCGTGCCCAGGCCTCGCTAACTTATCCAGCCAGGTTTTCCCTGGTCTTAGCCTGGAATCCCTGCCCGTGCGGCTTCTTTGGGGATCTGGTGCGGCAGTGCAGCTGCTCCCCAGGCGCCCGGGCGCGATATTTGTCCCGGCTGTCGGGGCCACTTTTAGACCGCATTGACCTGCATCTAGAAGTGCCCCGAGTAGGGGAGCCAGAACTACTGTCCAGCACCCCGGGGGAAGCCTCAGCCGTGGTGGGGGAGCGGGTGAAGCGGGCCAGGGCTAGGGCGGAAACGCGGCAGGGGAAGCCCAATGCCAGCTTGATGGTAGCGGAACTGCGCCGCCACTGCCTATTGGGGCCGGGGCCAGAGTCGCTGTTGCGCGAGGCGGTGCGGGTGCTGGGCCTGACCGCGCGGGGGTGCCACCGGCTCTTGAAGCTGGCGCGCACCATTGCTGACCTAGCCAGCGAGGAGCACCTTGGCGAGGCGCACTTGGCCGAGGCTATTACCTATAGGCCCCGGCTGGGGTAGGGGACAGTCCGTAGCGCTTGACGATTGTGTGATATAGTAGTCCCATACCTGGGGCCCAATGAGGTGTGCCATCATGGCCAAGGACAAGACGAGAACTCATGTTGTGATACCTAAGGACTTACTTGAGAGGGTCGACAGTGTTGTTGGACGTCGTAGTCGCAGCAAGTTCTTTGCCGATGCTGTTGCAGAGAAGCTTGCTCGCTTGAGGCTGGCTCGTGCGGCGCGGAAGGTCGTGGGCTCGCTGGCTGACGTAGATGTCCCCGGATGGGAGACGAGCGAGGCCGCTGCACAGTGGGTGCGCTCTTCTCGCAGGGCAGATGATGCCCGGCTAAGGCCCAAGTGACTCGCTATCTGCTTGACACCACGGCCTTGATCGACTTCTCTAAAGGGCGGGAGCCTGCCCGATCCCGCGTCATGCAAATGATCGAAGATGGTCATGAGCTAGCGGTATGCGCGGTGAATGTGGCTGAGTTCTACGCGGGGCTCTCGCCGGCGCAACGACCCGGCTGGGATGAGTTCGTCGGTGCGCTTCAGTACTGGGAAATTACTTGGGAAGCTGCTCGACAAGCCGGCATCTACCGCCACGACTTCGCCCGAAAAGGCGTAGCGCTCTCCACCGCCGACACTCTAGTCGCAGCGGTCGCCGAAGAGCAGCGGGCTGTCATTGTCACCAACAACGTCAAGGACTACCCCATAGGGGGTCTTCGTCTCCTACCGCTGAGGGGGTGACACGTTGCCCGCGGTGCGCCGCAATTTGAATAGGAGGTCACTGATGAAGCTCAGAACTGTGCAATCTGTCTTGGCCCTGCTTGTATTAAGCTGGGCGCTAGCCCAGCCCCAGCCGCCGGAGCTGAGCCAGCTGCCAGTGGTGCAGGCAGACACGGTGCTGTTCCGCAATGGGGACCGGCTGATCGGGCAGGTGGTGGACGCCACCATTGGCATAGAATCGCTCTTGGGGACGCTGGCGGTGCCGCGCCAGCTGGTGCGCTTTGCAGTGCAGCAGACGCGCTTCGCCGTGGACCAGCGGAGCGAGGTGACCATCCTATTCTTCCAGAACGGCGACCGGATCACCGGGATGCCGGCCGGGCCGGGGATCAGCTTCCAGATTACCGGGTCAGCCACTCCCCTGGCGGTTTCCTGGCCGCTGATTAACGTCCTGGCCTTCCCGGTGGTGGATACCCCGCCTGGACCGGACCAGATCATCTTGGTGAATAATGACTGGCTCAGTGGGGTGATTGAGACCGAAGTGCTCAACGTCCAGACCGGGTTCGGTGCTGCCCAGATCGCCGTGCGCCAGCTGCGCAGTGCGTTGCGCGCCTCCGGTGGGCGGAACTTCACTTTTACCCTGCGCAATGGCGACCGGATCACCGCCGATCTGCCGGAGCAGGTGCTGCGCCTGCGGGTGGCTGAAGGAGCTACCCTGGAGCTGACTGTGCGGGGAGATAACCTGCTGGCCATGTTCCCTGGCGAGGCTTAGGTTGGCTCTCTAGGCGGTACCAGGTGCCGGCTGGCGCAAGGTGCTCAGTACTCATCGGCGCAGGCCTGCCACAAACTGCTCGGTGATGAACCGGGGGTTGGTGATGGCGGCGCCTACCACCACTGCCAGGGCGCCGCAGTCCAGCGCGGTGCGCGCCTGCTCTGGGGTGTGAATGCGGCCTTCAGCGAGCACCGGGATCTCCAGGGCGTGCACCAGGTCCCGGACCAGCTCCAGGTCTGGTCCTGTGGTGGTGGCGCGCTGGGCAGTGTAGCCTGCCAAAGTGGAAGCTATCAGATCGGCGCCAAGTTCTGCGGCGCGGCAGCCTTCACTTACTGTGGCCACGTCTGCCAGGACCGGGAGACCCAATTCCTGGTGGATGCGCCAGATCAGCTCCTCTAGAGTCTCGCCCCCAGGGCGAGGCCGGCTGGTGCCATCAATAGCAATAACCTGGGCGCCAGCCTGGGCTATTTGCTGGGCGTCAGCAAAGGTAGGGGTGATGTAGACTGCACTGCTCAGGTCGCGGCGCTTGCTGAGGCCAATAATGGGCAGGGTAGTCACCTGGCGCACTGCTGTAATGTCTGCCAGCTCGATGCGCAGCCCTACGGCACCGCCTTCGATAGCAGCTTTAGCCATAGCTGCCATGTGCCCTGGCCCATGCAGTGCCCAACCCGGCCGCGCCTGGCAGGAGACGATCAGCCCGTCCTTCCAGGCGGCACGCAGCCTTGTCAGGGCGCTCTCCATAGCCAGCAGGGTAGCACAATGGCCAGTTTGACAGGTTGGCGCGGCCGATAGTACACTCGGCCTGATTGCTACGGCACTCTTCCAGGGCAGGTGTGGCAGATCCTGTCTGCTGCCTAACCATCCAAAGGAGGGAGACTCATATGAAACGATATTCGTTAACTATCCGCATCCTAGGTGCCGTCTTATTGGGGGCACTGTTCTTTGGCTTCTCGCTGGCCCAGAGTGAACCGGTCCGGCTTACCTTCTGGAGCTGGCGCATTGAGGACAAGTGGGCGTACGACCAGATCATTGCTGGCTACGAAGCCACTCACCCAGGCGTAGACATTGAGTTCATGCCTTTTGAGAGCAGCACCTACGCCACGGTGCTCTCTACCGCCTTTGCCGCCGGCCAGGGCCCAGACATAGCCCACGTGCGTGCCTACGGCGCCTTCGAGGCCTTTGCCGCCCCGGGGTTCCTGCTACCCCTAGACGACAAGGTGTCAGAGCTGGCCAACTTCAGCGAGCTGGCACTAAATGGCGAGCGGTTGCGCGCTGATGGGCGGGTGTACGCTGTGCCCTTCGCCTCACAGACGCTGGTGATCTACTACAACACGGCTATCTTCAACCAACTGGGCCTGACACCGCCTGAGACCTGGGACCAGTTCCTGGCCACCTGCCAGGCTTTAAAGGCCAATGGTTCCATACCTCTGGCCAACGGCGCCGCCACTGCCTTCATGAACGAGGTGTTGATGGGAGTCTTTGCTCCCAACTTCTATGGTGCCGATTTCTTCAACCAGGTGGTGGCTGGGGAGACCACCTTTGAAGATCCCCGGTTCACTGGCGCTTTGGCGCGGCTTTTGGAGCTGCGGCCCTATTTGGCTCCAGACTTCCTGGGGGTGGATTACACCACTGCCCAGTCGCTGTTTGTCAATGAGCTGGCGGCTATGTTCGCCGGCGGCTCATGGGAGATCGCCAACTTCCGGCGGCAGAACCCCGACTTGACTTTTGACATCTTCCCCGGCCCAGTGCTGGAGGCTGGCCAGCCCCACCTGGCGTCCTCTTTCCTAGACGGTGGCTATGCGGTCAATGCCGCCACTCCCCACCAGGCAGAGGCAGTGGAGTTCGTCCGCTTCCTGGCTAGTCCTGAGTTCGGCCAGCAGCTCACTGATCTTTTGGCGAACATCTCCCCGATTGCTGGCGTGGTGCCCACTGATCCGCTGCTCCAGGAGGTGGCAGAGTTCAACCGCAACGCCACGCCCTATGTGTTTCTGGTAGGTTTCCGCTACGAGAATCCCACTGGCTCCACGCTGGTGCAGCAGGCGCTGCCGGAGATGCTGGCCGGCAACATTACCCCAGAGGAGGTGGGCCGGCGCGTGACGGAGGGCATCGCCACCTATTACCAGCCTTTCCAGAATCGCTAATAGATGGTGCGGCACCTCCCGGTGCTTGCCCCGCCGGCTGCAGGTGGTTTCCGCCTCAGCCGGCGGGGCAATCGGGCCCTGTGGCTGGCGATGCTGCTGGTGCCGCCGGCGCTGTTCTTTACCGTGTTTGTGGCTTACCCTATTGCCTCGGCGCTGGTGTACAGCTTTTATGGCTGGGTGGGGGTGAGGCGTACCACTTTCGTGGGCCTGGCTAACTTCCAGCGCCTCTTGGGCCAGCAGCCGTTCCAGGGCTGGACCATTAACGCCTTCTGGCACAACGTGATAGTCTTCGTGATCCTGCTGATCATCCAAGATGGCCTGGCGCTGCTTTTAGCTATCCTGCTGGCCAGGAACCCGAGGGGCACCCGCTTCTACCAGGCGGTGTTCTTCTTGCCAGTGACGCTGTCGCTGGTGATTGTGGGGTTCCAGTGGAAGCTTTTCCTCAACCCGATCTTTGGCATAGTCAACAAGCTCTTAAGGGTGGCGGGCCTAGGGGCGCTGGCGCAGCCCTGGCTGGGACAGGCGGAAACCGCGCTACTAGCGCTGATCCTCGTCAATGCCTGGCGCTGGCTGGGGTTCCCCACCATGGTGTTTTTAGCCGGCATCCGCGCCATTCCCGAAGAGTATTTCGAGGCGGCGCGCCTAGACGGCGCCAACGAGTGGCAGGTAGTGCGGCACGTGACCTGGCCGCTGCTTGCCCCAGCGGTGACTATTATCGTCATCCTCACCTTCATCGGATCCTTCAACTGGTTCGAACTGCCCTATGTGATGGCTGGGGTAGATGGCCCGCCTAACCGCTCCACTGATGTCCTAGGGCTCTATTTCTATCGCACTGCCTTTGGCGAGATTAGCGCCGGGCTGCAGGAATTTGGCCTGGGCAGTGCCCTGGCGGTGCTGATGTTCAGCGTTATCCTGACCGTCTCTATTGTCTGGACCAGAATCCTGCGCCGGCGCGAGGTGGAGCTGGCGTGAGGCCTGTGGCGGTTCCCATTGGGCGCTGGACCTGGGCGACCCTGGTCCAGCTCCTATTGCTGGCCAACACGGTCCTGGTGCTGTATCCCCTGGTGATCATGGGCTTGTCAGCTTTTAAGAGCACCAGGGAGATTTTCCGCAATCCCTTCGGCCTGCCGGCTAGGTTCCAGCTGGACAACTTCCTCCGGGTCTGGGAAGGCACCAACTTCCCCTTGTACCTCCGAAACTCGCTGGTGGTCACTACTGGCTCAGTGCTGGTGATTCTAACGCTGGGTACCATGGCAGCCTATGCCCTGGCGCGCTATGAGTTCCGGGGCAACGAGCTGCTCTACCTGTTCTTCCTTAGCGGCCTGATGCTCCCGCTGCGCCTGGCAGTGATCCCGCTCTTTATTGAACTCAAGGCGCTGCAGCTCATCAATTCCCATCTGGGCCTGGTCTGCATCTATGGTGCCGGCGGCCTGCCTTCGGCGGTGTTTATTCTTACCGGGTTCTTCCGGTCGCTGCCCCGCGACTTAGATAATGCCGCCCGCATTGACGGCGCCAGCGAGGCGCAGATTCTCTTTCGGGTCATCCTGCCTCTGGTGCGGCCAGCCCTGGTGATTGTGGGCATCTACAATCTGGTGCCGGTGTGGAATGACTTCTTTTTCCCGCTAGTGTTCATCCAGGACGATCGCCTCAAAACCCTGCCCCAGGGCATGACGGTGTTCATGGGCCAGTATAGTACCGAGTGGGCGGTGCTGTTTGTCGGCCTGACTCTGGCGGCGCTACCGGTCATTGCCCTGTACGTGGTACTGTCCCGCCAGTTCATTGCCGGCCTCACTGCCGGCGCGCTGAAATAGCTATGAAGATCAGCAAAGTGACCGTCACCGCCGTGAACCTGCCCTTCGCCGCCCCTATCCGCTGGGCCTGGGGAGTGCGCGCCGGGTTTACCCGCAACATTGTCGTTGTGGAGACCGACGAAGGCATTACCGGCCTGGGTGAGACCTTGGGGGCGGCCATGTGATCCATAGAAGGATGGTCTCTGCAATGTGCACTGTGCGCCTCTGGCTCCTGGTACTCAGCTTGCTGCCCCTGGCACTGGGCCAGGCCGAGCCGGTCACCATTGCCCAGATCCAGGGCAGTGGCCAGGTGTCGCCTTTAGTAGACCAGACAGTGAGCGGGGTGCGGGGCGTGGTGACGCTGGTGCGGGGCACAGGCTTCTTCATGCAGGAGGTAATCCCCGACGGCGACCCTGCTACCTCTGATGGCATTTTTGTGTTCCTGAACCGCCCCCCCTTCCTCAGACTGGGTAGTGAGGTGCTGGTGTCCGGCCGGGTGGTGGAGTCTAGAGCCCCCACCAGGCCCCGGGACCTGCCGCTCACCCAGATCAATGCCCGGTCGGCGGACGTGCAGGTGCTGGGAATGCGTCCCCTGCCAGCGCCGGTAGTGCTGCGCGACCTGCCAGACCAGGTCATTGACCCGGACGGCATCGCCTTCTTCGAGCGGCTGGAAGGGATGCTGGTGGCAGTGCCTGATGCCCGGGTGGTGGGCCCGACCAATTTCTTCGGGGAATTTGTGGTAGTGGCCCCAGGTGACGCCCGAGCCCTCACCCCCTCGGGCCACCTGCGCCTCAGGGCTAGCGACTTCAACCCGGAGCGTATCTCAGTGGACGATAACGACAGTATTGCCCTGCGCCAATTAGCAGTGGGGGCCAGAGTTCCCTGGCTAGTGGGTGCCCTGGACTACACCTTCAGCAACTATAAGATCCAGCCCCAGCTCCCGCCAGAGGTGGTGCCGGCTACTAGCCGGCGGCGCCAGCCCCTCCCCAGGCGCCAGGGGTTCACCGTAGCCTCGTTCAATGTCGAGAACCTGTTCGACACCGTGGACGACCGGGAGCGCTCTGACGACGTGCCTACCCCGGCTGAGCTGGCACTGAAGCTAGGCAAACTCACCCTGGCCATCTTGGGCCAGCTAGGCGCTCCAGACATTGTGGTAGTCCAAGAGGTGGAGAACCAGGCAGTGCTCAGCCTGCTGGCAGGGGCGCTCAATCGTGCCCTCCAGGCGCCGCGCGGCCTGCGCTATGCCGCCCGCTCGCTTGGCTCAAGCGACCAGCGCAGCATCGAGGTAGGGTTCCTCTACCGCGCCGAGCGGGTGGAGCTGTTGGACGCCAGGCTGGCCACGGCGCTGCTGCCGGACCCGGCGGGCGCTTTCACTGGCACCGGCCCGTTTGAGCCGGGGCGGGAGCCCCTGATTGGCCGCTTCCGCTTGGGGGAGCGGGAGCTGACCATTATTGGCAACCACCTGAAGTCCAAGGGTGGCCCCCAGTTTGGCCTTTTGGACCGCACCACCCAAGAGCCTATTGCTCCTGGGTCTGCCGGCGACGATCCCCTGTTTGGCATGGTGCAGCCGCCGGTGCTGTTCACGGAGCAGACCCGCCTGGCGCAGGTGGCGTATTTGAGCGAGCTGGTGCGCCTGCTCGAAGCCCAGGACCCTGGGCTGCTGCTACTAGTAGCCGGGGACCTGAACGACTTCGAGTTTTCCCGTTCGCTCCAGGTGCTGGAGGCGGCAGGCCTGGAGAATCTCATGTTCCAGGTGCCGTCCAGCGAGCGCTTCACCTATATCTTTGAGGGCAATGCCGAAGTGCTGGATCACATCCTGGTGAACACTGCCCTGCACCCCTTTGTCCGCCAGGCGTGGGTGGCGCACTTCAACGCTAGTTTCCCAGCGGTGCTGGAGGCAGATCCTGATGTAGCCGCCCGGGCTTCGGACCACGACCCCCCGGTGGTGGTGCTGCGCTTTAGCTGATGATGGTGCCGGCGCCCTCCAGGGCGCGGGAGATGGGGCGCTCAATGCGGCCATCGGCAAAGATCACCTGGCGCACGCCGCCGGCCAGGGCTTCGCTGGCGCCCATCACCTTCTTCTTCATGCGCCCCTGGGCGAACGGCATGAACTCCTCCACCTGCCGGGCGGGAATGTGGGGGATCAGCGTGGACTCGTCAGGGAACTCTCGCAGCAACCCAGGAGCGCCGGTGAGCAAAATAAGCGCCTCTGCCTTGAGCGCTGCGGCAGTAGCTGCTGCCGCCCGGTCGCCGTCGACGTTGATTAACTCGCCTTGATAGCTGATTGCCGGCGGGCAGAGCACCGGCAAGTAGCCAGCGCCCAGGAGCAGCTCTAGCAGGGCGCTGTTCACTCGCTCCACCCGGCCAGTGTAGTCATCGCGCAGGATCTTCTTCTTGCCGTCTTCAATAATCCTGATAGCCGCTTTGCGCTCCCCCTCCCACAGCCGCCCATCGGCGCCCGAGAGCCCCAGGGCGTTCACCCCCCGCGCCTGCAAGAGTTCCACCACCCGCTTATTCACCTGGCCGGCATAGGCCATGCAGAAGATCTCCAGAGTGCGCCGGTCAGTGTAGCGGCTCTGGTAGCCGGAGACTGAAGTGGCGAAGCGCGCCGGGTGGCCCAACGCTTGCGAGAGCACATTGGTCTGATGGCTGCCGCCATGCACTAAAACCAAGCGCTGTCGGGCTTTGACCAGCTCGGCGGCGTCGGCGCAGCAGGCCTCCAGGTTGATGCTTTCGCCACCACCAATCTTCACTACCAGCATGTTTACACCGGGTGCAGCCCCGGGAACTCCAGGGAAGTGGTCTCGGGGAAGCCGCACATC
>JACQHA010000138.1 GCA_016199255.1 Deinococcus sp. | reverse complement strand
TGGTCGGGGCGCAGCTCGGCATAGCTTACTTTGGTCATAGGGCTGTCCTGGTCTTGCCCTCGCTGCCTCGCCGGCCCAAGTAGGCTTCAATCACCTGGGGGTCGTTGGCCACAGCGCTGTAGCTGCCCTCGGCAATTTTCCGGCCGTAGTCCAGGGCAATCACCCGGTCCGAAATACCAGCCACTAATTTCATGTCATGCTCGATCACCAGGATGGTGTAGCCTGCCCGGTCGCGCAGCTGGCGGATCAGGTCGGTGATTTCCTGGGTTTCCCGGGGGTTCATTCCAGCTGCCGGTTCATCGAGCAGGAGCAGCTTGGGCTCAGTCGCCATGGCTCTAGCCATCTCCAGCCGGCGGCGGTTGGCGAAGGAGAGCATGTAAGCCAGCTGGTCCTGGCGGTAGCCCTGGAGCCGGGAGCCGAAGAAGGCGAGTTTCTCCCGCGCCCGTTGCCTGATGCGCTCTTCCTCAACCCGGAAGGCCGGGGTGCGGAATAGTGCCCGCCACACGCCGCTGGCGCTGCGGCAATGCTGGGCTACCATGGCGTTCTCCAGCACTGTCATGTTGTTGAAGAGCCGCAGGGTCTGGAAAGTGCGGGCAATGCCCCGGCTGGTGATTTCCTCTGCTGAGAGGCCCAGTAGGGAGCTGCCCTGGAACAGAATATCGCCCGATGTCGGAGGGTACAGGCCAGTGATCAGGTTGAAAACTGTGGTCTTGCCGGCACCGTTGGGGCCAATCAGGCTCATGATCTCCCCCTGGCTCACCGCTAGGTCCAGGTGGTCCACGGCCAGCAGCCCACCAAAGGCGCAGGTAAGTTCCCTAGTCTCTAGTAACAGCATCTTTCTGCACCAGGTCTTGCTTGGCCCAGGAGTCCTGGGCCCGTTCTTGCTCTTTGATCTCCCGGGCAATCTGCACATTGGGGAGCAGCCCCTGGGGGCGCAAGATCACCATGGCGACAAGGGCCACGCCAAATAACAAATAGCGCCAGCGCAGGAAGTCCTGTCCCAATAGGTCGCGTAGCACTTCCGGGATGCCCAGCAGCAGCCCGGCGCCAATCACGCTGCCCGGCACACTGCCCAGGCCGCCAATGACCACCATGCACAGCACGATGGCTGACAGCAGGAAGTCGAAGCTAAGCGGGCTGATGAAGCCCTGGGTGGTGGCAAAGAGAATGCCGCCCACGCTGGCCAGGACGGCGGAAATCACAAACGCCAGCAGCTTCATGGCGGTAGTGTTGACCCCCATTGCCTGGGCCGCCAGCTCGTCTTCGCGAATAGCTGCCCAGGCGCGGCCAATCCGGGAGTGCTGCAGCCGGTGGACGCCTATTACTGCCAGGGCACAACAGAGCACAATCACTGGAAAATACTGGGCATCGCGGCCCAGCACAAACCCGCCCAGCTGCCAGGCTTTGACCCCAATGCGCCAGGCGCCCCACCCCAGGTCGTCAATGTCCACAATGCCCTGGACGCCGTTGGCCAGGCCCCGGGCGTTGGTGAGGATCAGCCGCAGGATTTCGCCGAAGCCCAGCGTCACAATGGCCAGGTAGTCGCCCCGCAGCTTCAGGCTAGGCAGGCCAATGAGCAAGGCCAGCACTCCGGAGAGCACTGCGGCCAGTAACAGGGAGAAGGGCAGAGGCCAGTGCCGGCCACTGTAGGGGGAGGAGACCAGGGCATAGCTATAGGCGCCGATGGCAAAGAAGGCCACGTGCCCCAGGTTCAAGAGACCGGCAAACCCAACGACCACATTGAGGCCAATGGTGAGCAGCACATGGATGCCGATGAGGTTGAGGATCAGCACCCAGCGCGTGGTGGGAGCCAGGACTAATAGGAAGAGGGAGGCAGTCACCAGCAGGATGCCCAGCCCCAGCCGGAGCGCTGGCGGGTCGGCGCTGCGCTGCTGCAGGAGGCGGTTGATCCCCAGGCCCACTGCTCCCAGGATGAGCAGGATTTCCAGCACCCGGCCCAGGCTTGGGGAGGACCAGTGGACGAAGAGCACCACTGCCAGCGCGCCCAGCAAGGCTGCCTGGCGCCACACTAAACCGAGACGGGCAGTGAGCGTGGCCACTATACCTTCTCTGGGACGTGGCGTCCCAGCAGTCCGGATGGTTTGAAGATCAAGACCAGCACCAGGATGGCGAAGGCAAAGCCATCGGCATAGGCCACCGGCACTTTGAGTTTGGCCATAGTGGTGGTGGTGCCAGGGGCAATGGCCGGCGCCGCTGAGAGCACCACCCAAAGGGCCACCACCATGGCCACCAGCCAAGGGGCGAGTGTACGGGCTGCTGCTGGCCAGCGGCGGGCTACAGCGAGGCTTTTGGCCAGTTGTTGGCCAACTACCCGGCCCAGCCAAAGGCTGAGGAGCGCTAGCGCACCCAGGATGACAGCGTGTAGTGCGGGAGTGACCACAATGGCCAGGCGTGGCTTTGCCAAGGGCACAGCGAGCAGCAGGGCTAGCAGGGCGATCCCAATCGCTATGAAAGTAGGCAAACTACTACGCTGGCCCACGGTGCGCTGCCACCAGCGGCTGAAGTGGGTCAAGACCAGGGTGAAGAGGAGGACAATGGCCAGCATAACTGGCACCGGGATAATCACCCCCAGATTCTCTAAGAACCCCAAGGTCAGGCCGCCCACCATAGCACCAGGGATGTTACCGATACCCCCTAACACTGCAGCAGTGAAGGCCTTCAGCCCAGCGATGAAGCCCATATCGCGGCTGATGGTGCCGAAGCGCAGCGCTACCAGTAGCCCAGCGGCTGCGCCCAGCGCCGAGCCAATAATGAAGGTCAAGGCAATGGTGCCGTTCACATTGATGCCCATCATCAGTGCTGCTTCCCGGTCCTGGGCAGTGGCGCGCATGGCCCGGCCCAACCTGGTGCGGGAAATGAATAAATGCAGGGCCACCATGAGGACTAAGGCGCTGACAATAACCAGCAGGGTTTTCTTGGGCAGGAGGGCAGCTCCCGACCCATCCAGTGCAGCCAGCAGCGAGCTCCCAATGCGCAGGGTCCCTGAGGGCACCACCACCGGCGGAGTAGACCAGTTGCGGGTGCCAGAGGGGTTGGGGATCCCCAGGAAATTCGCCGGCCACGCCCCAACCAGCTCCTGGAGTACAATAGAAACCCCAATAGCGCTGAGCAACGGGGCAATCCGGCTGGCCCGGCGGAGCGGCCGGTAGGCGATAAAGTCGATGGCATAGCCCAAAGCGGCACAAGCAGCCATGGACACCACAAACGCTAGGAGCACATAGCCTACCAGTGTTACGGTACCGGTACAGGGAGGAGTGGGGCTTGTGCTACAAAGCGGTGGGAGACCAGGCACGGTGGAGAGCAGGACATACACCCCTACAAAAGCCCCCACCATAAACACCTCACCGTGGGCAAAGTTCAGGATCTCCAAGATGCCATAGACCATGCTGTAGCCCAGGGCTATCAGCGCATAGGTGCTGCCTGATGCCAGGCCATTCAGCAAAGCTTGCAGCAGATCCCGGTAGGTCATATGGAGGCGGTCAGGGCCCTTGGTGTCATGGCGCATGTAGGGGCGACCGGCCGGTCGCCCCTACCAGGATGCCATAATCTGATCACCAGATCACGCAGGAAGATTCAGGGGCCTCACTGGAGGCCCCTGAATCGCTGGTGGTTCAACGCTGCGGAACTCGAGCCTTAGCTAGGTCGATGCCGGTCTCGCTAATGGTGATCTGCTGGCCGTTGATCACCTGGGTGATTTCGTAGTTGCCTACCACGTCACCAGAGGGCAGGAAGGTGTAGGTCTGCACCAGGCCCACATACCCGCTGGTGCGGGCGATCTCGGCGCGCAACGCCTCCCGGCTACCAGCCAGGTCGCTGGGGTTGTAGCACTGGCAGCGCTTGAGCGCGTCCACGATAATGTTGAAGGCGTCATACGCAGTCATGCTAAAAGGCAATAAGAGATCACTAGCGCCGCCGGCCTGGGGGAAGTTCTGGGCCGCATAGCGCTGGGTGAAGTCGGCCACCACATCCTCCCCCGGTGCCTTGGGCACAGAGGCAATGGTGATCACGCTGAGCGCGTCCTGATCAGTGACGTCCTGCAGGAACGCCGGGGTGCGGATGCCGTCGAACCCCAGGAACAGGCCGTCAAACTGGAAGTCGCTTAATAGCTGCTGCGCCAGCCGGGAGCCGGAGAAGGAGAGCCCGCCCCACACCACGGCCTGTGGCGCCTCTGACAACACGTTGTTGATCAAGCTAGAGAAGTCAGTGGTCTGGTCCTGCTGAGGCGCGCCTTGGCGGCTGGTAATGGTGCCACCTAGCACCCCGAACCGGTTGGCGAACTCGTTAGCCACACCGGCACCATACACCGTGGTGTCGTCGATGACGGCCACGGTCCGCAAGCCCAGGGTGTCGTAGGCAAAATCAGCTAGGAAGATGCCCTGGACAGCGTCGGTCGGAGTGCTGCGGAATACGTTATTCAGGCCACGAGAAGTAAGAACGGGGTTGGTCGCAGATGGGGTGATCATCGCAATATGGACCTGGTTATACACGTCAGTAGCTGGCAAGGTCACGCCGCTGAAGTGGTGCCCCACCACCGCCACCACGCCCGCATCCACGCACTGCTGCGCTGCCACCGGGCCCTGGCTCTCTTCGCCCTGGTCGTCGCACACTACCTCTTCGAAGGTGTAGTTCACGCCGTTAATGGTAATGCCACCAGCGGCGTTGGCCTCGTTGAAGGCTACCCGCACCCCGTTCAGAATCGGGATGCCGATGTTGGAATTAGGCCCAGTGGCCACCCCGGCATTCCCAATCCTGATGACGTTTGCCCCCTGGCTCAGCGCCAGGCTACCCAGTGCTAGCGCCACCAGGCATACCGCTGCCAGTACTCTAAACATGTCTTCCTCCTTTATCTGACACCACAGGCCGGCGCCGCTGGTTCAAGCGTCCGCTGCGGCACCTTCCTAGGTGATAGAGCATACCTGTCTCGGCTGGGTGCTGTCAACGGAGGGCCGTTAGCGGAGATCGGTGGCGCCGCGTAGCGGCATCCGCTAACCGGCCTCTCTCTCCACATAGGCGGTGAAGAGCTGCTCCACTTGCCCGAACTGGTGCACCACTTCCCACTCCAGCGTGGCCTGCCGCTCGCCGAAACCCAACCGGCGGGCCAGGGCGGCAAATTCTGGGGTGCCAGGCAGGGGCAGCAGCAGGTCCTTGGCGTTGCCACGCACAATGCGCAGGGCATTGATCAGATGGCGCAGGAAGAGGTAGCCCTCGTACAGGTTGTGGTGCACTTCGGCATCTAGCACCCTGGCCTCATAAAGCGCCTGGAGTGCGGCTACGGTGTTCGGGGTGCGCAGTGCCTGGTTGCTCTGGCCGTGCAGGATCTGCAGGTACTGGATGAGGTACTCTACGTCAACCAGGGCGCCCGGGCTGTACTTGGCGTGAGTGCGGCCCGGGGGCACGAGCTCTTTGACCTGTCTGGTCCGGATGTGGCGCAGCTCCCTTGGGTCGAAGGGTTCTGGCCCGTAGACGAACTGGTCCCGGATGGCTAGGACCTGCTGGGCTAGCTCTGGGTCGCCGGCGATGCAGCGCATTTTCACCAGGGCTTGGCGCTCAAACTGCCGGGCGCCGCCTCCTGGCTGGTAGTAGCGTTGAAAGGCGGCCAGGGGTGAGGCCAAGGGTCCCTGGTTGCCGTAAGGGCGCAGGCGCAGATCTAATTGGAAGATCCCTTCTCGCCGGTGCTCAATGAACTCACTGACTTGCTTGACCAGGTGCTCGAAGTATTCCGGGGTGGGGATCACTCTTGGTCCAGTGGTGTGCCCGTCACCGCTGTACACGAACGATAGCTCCACGTCAGAGGCGTAACCCATCTCCTGGCCGCCACACTTCCCCAGGGCGAACACCGCCAGGGGGCAGGGCTGGCGGTTGGCCAGGAGTGGCCGGCCATGGGTGCGCTCCAATGCCTGGTTAGCCAGGTCGACTGCGCCACTAATCACTATCTCAGCCAGCTCGCTGAGTTCCTGAGAGAACTCGGGAAAGGAGCTGTGGCCAAGCATGTGCCGCAGGTCGATGCGCAGCATGGCCTGATCCTTAAAACGGTTAAGCATCGTGCGCTGCTCCGTCGGACTAGTGGCCTTGGCCAAGGCGCTGTGCAGCTCCTGTTCTAATTCCGCTCTGGTGGGTCGCTGCTGCAATGCCTGGCCATCAGCCAGCAGGGGCAGCAGGTTCTGGTGCTGGAAGCGGAGGAAGTCTTCCCACAGGAAGCCTGAGGCACCAAAGAGGCGCGCCAGGGCGTCTATGGTGGACTGGGAGCTGAGCAAGTTGAAGCTGCTGTGTTCCTCGCCTTCTGGTGCGAATACCTGGTCAATGAACTGGTCGAAGTTAGCCAG
>JACQHA010000137.1 GCA_016199255.1 Deinococcus sp. | reverse complement strand
TGCAGCCACAGGAAGTACCAGGGCGACTTGGTGTGCTGCGGGGTGATAAAGGGCCGGGCGTGCTCCTCCAAGGGGGCGTTGTACCAGTAGGTGCAGATCACGACGGTGATTACCACAATCGCCAGGCCCACCACTGCCTCAGTGAGGAAGATCTGGGGCAGGAAGGGGATTTTGACCCGGTCGCGCCTCTCGCGCTCAGTGTACGCCGGAGCCGCCTTCTTGGCTACCGGAGCCGCCTTAGGTTCCGCTTTAGCTGGTTGCGTCATTGGGCATCACCTAATCGTCACCACGCGACACCGATCCGCTGTTATACACCGGCAGGGTCAGGCGCTGGCGCACCACCTTGTAGTAGTGAACGCTGATGAAAATAATAGCCAGCAGTGGCAGGAAGAACACGTGCAGCAGGTAAAAGCGCAGCAGCCCGGCCTGGCCAATGTCCGGCGCCCCCCTCAGCAGCAGCAGCGCCTCGTCGGCAAACACCGGCAGCGCCCCACCTAAGGAGGTGCCAATGGTAATCGCCCAGAACGCCAGCTGGTCCCAAGGGAGCAGGTAACCAGAGAAGCTCAGGAAGGTGGTGACCAGTAGCAGGATCACCCCAATCTGCCAGTTGGCGCCGCGGCCCTCTTTATAGGAGCCGGTGATAAACACCCGGGACATGTGCAAGAACACCACCAGCACCATGGCGTGGGCTCCCAGGCGGTGGATGTCGCGCATCAGCTCCCCAAAGGGAATCCGGCTGTTAATGGTCAGAATGTTCTCGTAGGCCTGCTCGGTGCTGGGGGCATAGGGAATCATCAGGATCAGGCCGGTGATGGTCTCGATGATGAAGAACAGGACACTTAGGCCCCCCAGCCCAAAGGTGTAGGTAGGCCGCAAGGATCCGGCTGTGATCTGCGCCGGGCGCAGGTGGAACCAGAAGCTATCTACCCTGATGCGAATCCGCGGGTTGGGCTTGGCCGTAGGCGGCTCGTCCCGCAACAGCGCCCGGGCCTCCTTCATGTCAATGGTGCCGGTGAGCATGAGCATTATCCGGTCAGCCAAGGTGACTTTAGTGGTCTGCTGTGCCATAGGCGCTCCTCAGGTGTCCTGGCGCTTAATGTTGTCCACGCCATGGGGCTGCCCGCGGACCAGGCGGCCAGTGTCGACGATCACGTTACCATCTCTGTCGAGTGTCACCTCGAACCGGTCCAGCCCGCGCGGCGCTGGCCCGGAGATGTAGGTCCCATCCTTCTGGAACTTCGACCCGTGGCAGGGGCACTCAAAGCGGTTATTCACCGCCACCCACTCAGGCTTACAGCCTAGGTGGGTGCAAGTGGTATAGAGCGCCAGCAGCCCCTGGGGCGTTTCTTTTTCATCAGCAGAGCGCAAGCGGTCTGGCAGCCGGATCAGCCAGAAGCGCCCGGTCTGCCGGTAGTCGGGGTACATGCGGTCCACTTCCAGCTGGTCGAATGGGCCCAGGTCAAACTTGCCGCCAAACTCCCCGGCTTTGAACCGCGGCCACATGAACCACACACTCACCACGCCGAACTGCGCTAAAAACAGTGACGTGCCGGCGCTCCAGGCCAGGCCAAACAGCTCCCGCCGGCTCTTCGCCCCAGTGGGGTCGCTCGCCAGGTCGAGACTGCCCGCCGTGGCCTGCACCGTGCAGTCCCCCAGCACCCGGGTCTGGCACGATAAGCGCACCGAATCGCCTCGGCCAGAGAGCTTCAGCTTCTCCCGGAAGGTGCGCTGGGAAAGCTGGCTCGTGGGGTCCACCTCCACCCAGCAGGTGCCGCACAGCCCATGGCCCCGGCAGTTGGTGAACTGGGTGATGCGGCTATACACCGGCTGCTTGTTCCGAAGCAGCACCTGGCGCAAGTTGGCACCTGGCGGCACCTCCAGCTCCAAGTTCTGGGGGACGAACTTCACCTTCGGCACACCATCACCACCTCCCGCCCTGCACCTGGCACGGGCGTTAGCTGAGCCACCTTGCTCATTCGCCTCTCCTCAGCGCTGAGACTAGCCGGAAGGACCCGGCTCGCTGTCCGACCGGGCAGTATAACACACCCTCCGGCCCTGCTACAGGGTAACAAGTCCCGGCGGCGGGAATACGGCAGCCGGGCCTTGTGAGAAAATTGCCCCTTCGATCATTGGACCGGGTAAGGAGGCACTATGGGAGGGCATACTGCCTGGCCGCCAGCAGTTCTGGTGCTGGCGCTAGCTACCGGGTGCGGGCTGCTTCCCCAGGGAACTGACCAGACACCGCCCCGGGTGGCAATCCTGGGCCTGGCCAATCAAACCACGGTGAGCGGCGTTCTGCCGGTCACAGTGTCGGCAGTAGACGACGTGGGCCTCCAGGCGGTGGAGCTATTGTATGACCAGGCGCTGGTGGCCAGCCTGGCGCTGCCCCCTTTCGCCTTCACGCTCAACACCACCCGCATCCCGCACGGTGTCAGCATCAACCTGTGGGCCAGAGCCACTGATGGCGTGGGCAACACGGCCCAATCGGTGCCGCTGGCACTTAGCGTGCATAACCCCAGCAGCGTGGCGCTGCGGCTGGTGAGCGCTTTTAGTTTCCCAGCCGGGGTGGAGCGGGTGTCGAGCCCAGAGCCATACCCACTCCCCGACCCACAGGCGCTGGCGCCGCCCAGCAGTGTGACACCGCCTACTTCTCCTGCCCCGCCCTCCACCTCGCTACGCGGGGGAACAGGGGACATTTTTTACCAGGTGCAATGGACCGCCCTGAATGGCGCAGCAGCCTACCGAGTGTACCGGGCGGAGCACCCTACCGGGCCATTTAGCGCCGTGGGCAGCGCCGTGCCTAGTGGGCAGACAGTGTTTGAAGAAACCTCTGGCACCTTCCAGGTAGGCGTTCCGGCGTGCTACGCCGTCACCGGCTTCATAGCTGGACAGGAGACGGCATTCAGTAATGGCGACTGCGCCACGCCGCTGGCGGCACATCAGAACCTGAGCCCACCCAGTGGCGCAGAGGAGGTAGGGCTGACCCCTACCCTTGCCTGGGCCAGGCACCCCAGCGCGCTGGGGTACGTCTACCAGGTGTTTGACGGCGCTGAGTGTAGCGGCGCGCCGATGATCACTAATCCCTACGACGGGACGGGAAAGCTGGTGCTCACCGCCCTCACCCAGGTGGCGCTGGGCAGCAGTGAAGCGCCAGCTTTGCCTCATCCTGGCAACTACGCCTGGCGCAGTGTGGCAGTGAGCTTCGTCCAGGGGGTGGCCGACGGGCTATCGTTCGCCCCTTGCTACACCCTGGGCACTGGAGACTGACATGCGGCCTGGCTACCTGTTAGCCCTGCTAGGCACGCTCAGCGCCGGCTGCAGCCCGGCCAGCCCGGTGCCGCGCGTCACGGGAATGATTCCCAGTCAGGGGGTGACCGACAGTGTCGTGACCGTAGTGGGCGCCAACCTGAGCGGCGGTGCCCTGGGGCTCTCTATTGGCCAGGAGCCGGCACAATTACTGGCCATTGGCCCTGACTACGCCACCGCCCAGGTCCCTTGGGTTCCGGGAGGACTCCAGCCAGTGACGGTCACCGTTAGGGGCTTTTCCTTCCAGCTGTGGTTCACCGTCCTGCCTGAGATCACTGCTCTATTACTCCAGGGCCACACCCTGGTGATCCAGGGCACGGGATTCGCCCCAGTACCCCAGGGAAACACCGTACTGGTAGGCGACGTGGCCATAGTCCCTGTGGCTGGCAACGCTGCTGAGTTACAGGTAGCGTTGCCTGCTGGGCTGCGCGGCCACCTGCCGGTGCAGGTCATGACCCGTGGCGCCGCTAGCGCCAGCCGGCTAGTTCTGCTCCAGGCCGGAGGGGTCAAGGGACAGGTGGTGCTTCCCGGCCCAAGAGATATTCTCTTTACCCGATACCAGAGTAGCGTCTCCAATGAGCGGTTCTGGGCAGACGAGCTGAGCGCCCCCCACGGCTCTGAGCTGCTGCTGCAGCTAGTGCCAGGTGCGCCCACCTCTCAGCTCCCGCTGCCCTGGGGAGGCACTTTCGACACACCCTGGGCTGGCCTGGTGCGGCTCCAGCTTCCCCCAGAGGCTGATTTGTCCGCTGGGTTGGCCTACTACGCTCAGGTGCCTGGGGTGGCAGCAGTGGAAGTGAACAATCGTCTTTCTCTCCCACCCACCGCAGCTCAGCTGGCACCGCTAGAGCAACGTGCTGTCCCAGACGAGTCGCTTCTAGCACAGTGGTACCTCGAGCGGCTGGGGGCGCCAGAGCTCTGGGCCAGGAGCCAGGGCGCTGGCGTCGTGGTGGCGGTGGTGGACTCAGGCGTCCGCTCTGACCACCCGGACCTCGAGGTGCTCCCCGGCTACGATTTCATCGACCAGGACGCCGACCCTGCTGACCAGCATGGCCACGGCACTCACGTGGCGGGGATCATAGCTGCCCGCCGCAACGGCCTCGGCGCTGCTGGCCTGGCGCCCGAGGCGCTGATCCTGCCGGTGCGGGTACTGGACCAGGCAGGGCAGGGCACCGACCTCACTGTGGCGCAGGGCATCCGCTACGCCGCCGGCCTGCTGCCTGCTCCAACTCACCCCTACCAGGTAGCGATTATCACCTTATCCCTGGGCAGTCCCCAGCCCACCCCGACTATAGCTGCCGCCAGCAGCGAGGCTATGCAGCGGGGCATTTTGGTGGTTGCTGCCGCCGGCAACGACCGGGGGGCGGTAAACTACCCTGCCCGCTATCCTGAGGCGATTGCAGTAGGCGCCGTGAGCGGCCCGGTGGGGACACCCTACCTGGCGCCCTATAGCAGCCAGGGCAGCGAGCTCGAGGTGATGGCCTTCGGCGGCGACCTGAGCGCCGATCGGGACGGTAACGGCAGTCCTGACGGCATCTGGAGCACCGACTGGTCGCCGGCCCAGGGAGTGGGCTATGGGCTGCGCCAGGGCACCAGCATGGCTGTGCCCCAGGTGGCTGCCACCTTAGCGCTCATGCTCTCAGCCGGCATCCCCCGCACCCGGGCCAGGAGCCTCCTGGCTGGAACCGCTTGGGATCTCGATCTCGTGGGCCGCGACCCGCTCTACGGGCACGGGCTCATCAACCCTCCCCTGGCGCTAGGCCAGGAGCCGCTGACGGTGGTGTGGGCCCAGGACAGTACTGGCCAGGTTCTGGCCCAGACCCTGGCCC
>JACQHA010000114.1 GCA_016199255.1 Deinococcus sp. | reverse complement strand
GGTGAAGCCGGGCGCCAAGTTCTGTAACGAGTGCGGAGCCAAGCTCTAATGCAGGCCACACCTCCCCCTCCCCAGGAGCCCACAGCGTCAGCCCACTTTCCTTGTGAAAAGTGCGGCGCTGAGATGACCTTTAACGCCAGCACCAACGCCATGCGCTGCGACTACTGCGGCCACACGGTGCAGCTCACGGAACAAGAGCAGAACCAGATCACCGAATATGACCTGGAGGCGGCGCTGGCGCGGGAGCCAGTAGCGGAGGGCTGGGGCACCGAGCGGCGGGCCATTAAGTGCCAGAACTGTGGCGCCGTCACCACTTTCGAGCCAGGTCAGGTAGCAGCCAAATGCCAGTTCTGCGACTCCAGCCATGTGGTGGAAGAGAAAAACCGCCGGGGCGTGATCCGCCCGGAATCGCTGCTCCCCTTCAGCGTCGATAAGAACACTGCCTTGCAGCGCTTCAGTGCCTGGCTGGGGCGAGGCTGGTTCCGGCCTGGCAATTTGAAGCATCTGGCCAGCTTGGACCAGCTGCACGGCATCTACTTGCCCTTCTGGACCTTCGACGCTGACACCAGCTCCCGGTGGCGGGCCCAGGCTGGGTACCACTACTACACCGCTGAGCGCTACACCACCACCGAGAACGGCCGGCCAGTGACCAAGACCCGCCAGGTGCAACACACCCGCTGGGTATGGACCGCCGGCAGTCATGCCGCGTTCTACGACGACCAGCTGGTGTTCGCCTCTGGCGGCGTGAATCGTAATCAGGCGCGGGCTATTGAGCCATTTGACCTGAAAAAACTGGTACCCTACCGGCCGGAGTACCTGGCCGGCTGGACCGCTGAAGAGTACCAGGTGGATCTGCGCCAGGGCTGGAACACTGGCAAAGAGCAGATCCAGGCCAAGATCCGCGCCGAGTGCTCCAGAATGGTCCCAGGCGACACCCAGCGCTTTCTGTCGGTGAACACCACCTTCCGCAAAGTCACCTTCAAGCACGTGCTGCTGCCGGTGTGGGTAGCGGCGTACCGCTATGGAGCCAAGCTCTACCAGTGCCTGATCAACGGCCAGACTGGCGAAGTGCAGGGCCAGGCGCCAGTGTCGCTGCCCAAGGTATTGCTAGCAGTGCTGGCCGGCATCGCTCTCGTAGCGGCGCTCCTGTACTTCTTCGGGCGAGGGTAGCACCATGCAGCTGAAAGTGGGAATTGTCGGCACCGGCTGGTGGGTGGAGCACGCGTATTTGCCCGCCCTGGCGCTCTGCCCAGAAGCGACCGTCACCGCCCTGTGCGGCCACCGGGAGGAGCGCACCAAGGCCCTGGCAGCCAAAGCCGGCATCAAGGGAGTATTCACCGACTACCAGCAGTTCCTCCAGGCAGATTGCGACATAGTCTGCGTGGTCACCCCCAACCGCCTGCACCGGGAGCAGGTGCTGGGCGCCGCCAGAGCCGGCAAGCACATTATCTGCGAGAAGCCCCTGGGGCTGAACCTGGCAGAAGCGCGCGAGATGTACGCCGCGGTGCAGGCTACTCAGGTCAAGCACCTGACCATGTTCACCTGGCGGGAGATCCCGGCGTTTGCCTACCTGCAGGAACTCATTGCTAACGGCTATGTGGGCTGGCCGCGCTACGTGAACACCATGCGCCTCGAAGACTACATGGCGGACCCCCAGATCTTCTTCGACTGGCGCTGGCAGCGCAGCGAGGCCGGCAGCGGGGCGCTGGGCGACCTGGGACCGCATGTGTTCGACCAGGTGCGCTATCTATTGGGCGAATTCACCGGGGTCTTTGCCCGCACCGATATTTACATTCCCCAGCGCCCCATGAAGCAGAAAGAGGGCCTCTTCGATGTCACCAACGACGACGTGTGCTCTGCTGTGTTCCTGCAAGGGGACAAGCAGGGCGCGGCGCAGATCAGCCGCATTGCCGCCGGGCGGCACAACTACCAGCGCATTGAGGTGCACGGCGACAAGCAGGGGCTGGTGTTTGAATATGAGCTAGGAGACAACTGGCGGGGCGACCTGGCCTGGGCCACTGGCAGGCTCTACGGCGGCCCCATGAGAGGCAAGCTCGGCGAGCTTCCCATTCCCCAGCGGCTCATCGACCACCTGTCCCAGGTGCAGACCCCCGACCACGCCCGCACTCACTATGTGCACCGGCTGATTAAGCGCTTGCTGGCAGCGATCCGCGACGGGGGCGACGCTTCCCCCAGCTTGCTCGATGGGGTCAAGGCCCAGGAGGTCGTGGCGGCGGCCGAGATCTCGGCCGCCGCCGGCCGCTG
>JACQHA010000113.1 GCA_016199255.1 Deinococcus sp. | reverse complement strand
GCCATTGACGGGGCCAGTGCCCTGCAGCGCTTCTGGCGTATTACCCTGCCTTTGCTCCGCCCCACGCTGGTGTTTGTGCTGGTGATGCTGGTCATCGGTGGATTCAACGTGTTTCTTTCAGTGTTCCTTATCACCGGCGGGCAACCCCAGCACCGCACTGAGGTAGTGCTGACTTATATGTACCACCAGGCATTCGACTTCCTGGACTTTGGCTACGGCTCTGCCATTGCCTACTTGCTGGCGGCCATTATCTTCGTCCTGAGTGTGCTGCAGCTCAAGTTCCTGCGGCGGCCCGTGGAGGTGTGAGGTGCGCGCTCATCCCCTGGAGCAGCTCGGGGCTTATCTCTTGCTCAGCCTGGGTGCCATAGTGATGGTGCTGCCGTTTCTTTATATGATCTCCACCGCCTTCAAGCCCCAGGCCTTTGTTCTGGAGCTGCCGCCCCGGCTCATCCCCCAGCCCCCTACTTTCGACAACTTCCTCCAGGCCTGGCGCTCTAACAGCTTCGGCCGCTACTTCGGGAACAGCCTGGCAGTGGCCCTGTGTACCACGGCACTCTCGGTGCTCCTTTCTGCCATGCTGGCGTACGCCTTCGCCGAGTTTGAATTCCCCGGGAAGGGAGTGGTATTCTACGCGCTGCTAGTGACCTTGATGATCCCCAGCCTGATGCTCATCATCCCCCAGTTCCTCCTGATCAAGGCCCTGGGGCTGCGCAACACGCTTACTGGCCTGGTGGTGATGTACACTGCCTCCAGCTTGGCACTCAACACCTTCTTGCTACGGGGCTTTTTTGAGGACCTGCCCCGGGAGCTTGCGGAGGCGGCGCTGATTGACGGCGGGGGATACTGGACTATCTTCTGGCGGCTGGCGCTGCCGCTGGTGGCGCCGGCACTGGCCACAGCGGCCATCTTTACCTTCCTCTATTCCTGGGACGAGTTCACCTTGGCACTGACCCTTATCGACGACGCCAGCAAGCGCACCCTACCTGTGGCCATTGCCACCTTCCACGGCGCCCACTTGACCCAGTGGGGCCTGGTGTTCGCCGCCTCATTGATTGCCGTGGGGCCGGTGATCCTGGTTTTCGTCCTGTTGCAGCGTTACATTGTACGGGGCCTGACCTCAGGCGCCGTGCGAGGATAGTATGGACCTCATTACCCACAGCCTGGATCTCATCACTAGTACCCAGTCCTCTACTGGCGCCTTTATGGCGTCGCCTCACTTTCCTACCTACCGCTACTGCTGGTTCCGGGATGGGGCGTTTATCGCCTACGCCCTGGACCAGTGGGGCCGCTCTGCTGCTGCCAGGCAGTTCCACCAGTGGGCAGCGCGGACGGTGCTGGCCCACCGCCCGGCAGCAGAGCGAGGCATAGCCAAAGGGAAACGAAGCGAGTCGCTGGGGCCTGAGGACTATCTGCACACTCGCTACCAGGCGGACGGGAACCCTGGTACCGAGGAGTGGGGAAATTTCCAACTGGACGGGCTAGGCACCTGGCTGTGGAGCCTGGAGCAGCACCTCAAGCTAGCGCAGCGCACACCAACTGTTTCGGAGTTGGACGCAGCAGGGCTGGTAGGGCGCTACCTCGCTGCCCTGTGGCGGCTGCCGAACTATGACTGCTGGGAGGAGCTGCCCGACCGGGTTCATGTGTCCACCTTGGCAGCTATTGCCGCAGGGCTGCGGGCTGCGAGTCGTCTGATCAAGTACAGTGCCTTTACTGCCGAGGCGGAAGCGACCCGCCAGTTCGTGCTGGACCAGGGTGTGATGGACGGGCATTTAGTGAAGTACCTGGGAAGCACCGAGGTGGACGGCAACTTGCTCTGGGTGGCGTGGCCCTACCAACTGCTGCCCCCCAGCCATCCTGTGATACGCAATACTGTGGCCCGCATTGAGCAAACACTGAAGGAACCCAATGGCGGCGTGCATCGCTACCGCGCCGATACCTACTATGGCGGTGGGGAGTGGCTGCTGCTCACTGCCTGGCTGGGGGTGTACTACGCCCTGGGCCAAGGGCAGCGGCAGGCCCAGGCGGTGGTGCGCTGGCTGGAGGAGCAAGCCAACCAGGAGGGCCACCTGTCAGAACAGGTTGGGCCACAGCTGCATCCCGGGCGCTACCAGGAGTGGGTGGACCGCTGGGGGCCCGTTGCCTGTCCCCTGCTCTGGTCCCACGCCTCGTATTTGACGCTCTGCGCCACGCTCAAACTGCGCCATGGGTAAGCGAGGCACCAAAGCCCCATTCCAGGTGCTCGATCTCTACCCTAACTGCGGCACCTACCACCCCGGCCAGCGCTCAGTGATCCACGCCCAGTTGTGCAACCACAGCGCAGAGCCGCTGCCGGTTACCGGGACACTGCAACTCATGCGCCTGGGAAGCGTAGTTCAAGCGCTGCCGGTAGCCATTCAACTGCCGCCCCGCTCCGATGCCAGCGCAGAATGGGTCATCCCCCTTCCCGCAGACGACTTCCAGGGCTATGGCGTGGATCTGACTACCACTGCCGGCGACTACACCGGGCAGGCCAGCACTGCCCTGGACGTCGTGAGCCACTGGGCACTGGCGCCGCGTTACGGCTTCCTCAGCGACTTCAACCCAGATGCTCCCGACGCCAGCACTGTGGCACGAGAGCTGGCCAAGTTCCACCTCACCTGCGTGCAGTTCTACGACTGGATGTACCGCCACTACCAGTTCCTGCCGCCCGAGCCAGAGTTTACTGACCCTCTAGGCAGAAGGCTCTCGCTCCATACTGTCCAGGAGCGGATCCATGCCTGCCAGCAGCACAATATGGCGGCGCTGGCGTATGGCGCCGCCTACGGCGCCGAGCCAGAGTTCTTGAAAACGCACCAGGACTGGGGCCTCTTCGACGCCGAGGGGAAGCCAATCTCGCTGGCAGAGCTGTTCTATGCCATGAACCTCACCCCAGGCCACCCCTGGACGCAGCACATCCTGGGCCAGTACCAGGAGGCGGCGCGGCTGGGGTTTGATGGCATCCATCTGGACCAGTACGGCTTTGCCAAAGAATCTTGCGCCAGCGACGGTAGCCTGGTAAACCTCGCCAGCTGCTTCCCAGCACTGATTAATAGCGCTGCTGCTCGGGTGCGCCAGGTACGGCCTGATGCTGGAATCATCTTTAACTGTGTCAACAACTGGCCGGTGCACACTGTGGCTAACACTGACCAGGAGGCGGTGTACATCGAAGTATGGCCGCCACATGATCGCTATCGCGATCTGGCAGAGCTGATCCGCCGCGGCCGGGAGCTGGCAAAGGGGAAGCAGGTGATCCTGGCTGCCTACCTGGGCTTCCTCAAAGAGCCGCGCCAGGAGCAGCGCGCCACAACTGGAGCATTGCTCACCAGCGCCGCTATTGCCGCCTGCGGCGGCTTTCACCTGCTGGTAGGTGAGCAACGGGGCATTCTCACCGAAGGTTATTATGTCCGCCACGCCACCATGCAGCCAGCGCTGTACGCTGCCCTGCGGCGGCACTATGACTTCATCACCCGCTACCAGGACCTGCTGGCGGACCCGGCACTGGAAGACCTGTCCACCAGCCACATTGGTGGTATTAACGAGGAGTTTCGCCTAGAGGGGGCAGAGCACAGTCCCATGGCCCTGCCCGGGACCGTGTGGACCATCTTGCGCCGCCGGCCAGGACAGGTGATGCTGCATCTCATCAACTTGCGTGGACTGACAGACACGCTCTGGAACTCGCCCCAGCCACTGCCTAGACCAATGGCCCTGACATTGCTTCTTCCCCGGGTGCCTGAGGTGCGCACTGTCTCTGCTGCCTCCCCAGAGCAGCCACGGCTCATGTCTCTAGCCACCGAGGCGGCTGGTCGCCACCTCCGGGTACGCTTACCTGAGCTGCGGCTATGGACCATGGTATTGATCGAGACCAGCTCCTGACCACCCTCACTTCCAGGGTTCGGCTCTTGCATCCAGAACGGGCTTTCATGCCAAATTCATAGCCCCTCCCGTATGCTGCTGGTAGGTGTTGAAGTGCGGGAGGGATAACATGAAGAAAAG
>JACQHA010000115.1 GCA_016199255.1 Deinococcus sp. | reverse complement strand
CGGGCGCCGACGTGGCGGTGGTGCAGCGGCTAGCCAACGATGCCGACCCCGAGGTGAGTTCAGCAGCGCTCCAGCGCTGCCTGGCCTGGGCCGGGGAGGTGAGCACCCCTAGTGGCGTGCTGCTGGCTCTCTCGGGCGATGGCTCCATCCAGGTGCGACGTGCCGTGGCGGCCAATTCCGGCTCGCCAGCTGAGGCGCTGGCTAAGTTGGCCAGCGACAGTGATCCGGGGGTACGCCACGCCGTGGCGGCCAATCCCGGCACGCCGCTAGGGGTGCTGCGCTTCTTGGTAGGTGACAGCGAAAATGATGTGAGCAGCGCCGTGCCCCGGGAGGTGCGGCTCGCGGTGGCCCGGGATGGAGCGGCTGCTGTGGCGGTGGTGCAGCGGCTGGTGAGTGATACCGATCCTGAAGTGGGGAAGGCCGCGGCGGAGCGCTGCCTGGCCTGGGCCAGTGATGGCAGGTCGCCACCGGCGGTGCTGTTAAGCCTGGCCAGCGACGCCTCCCGGGAGGTGCGCCGCTCCGTGGCCAGTAATGCCCAGGCCCCCCTAGAGGCGCTGGAGTTGCTCTTCGGCGACAGTGACGCTGGGGTGCGGCGTGCCGCAGGGGGGAATCAAAGCGCCAGCGCCAGCATTCTGGAGGCGCTGGCCGGAGATCCGGACCCCTGGGTGCGCAGTGCGGTGGCTGGCAACCCCCGCGCCAGCCGGGAGCTGCTCTTGGCGCTGGCCAGAGATCCGGACCCCTGGGTGCGCAGTGCGGTGGCTGGCAACGCTGGCGCCTCCAAGGAGCTGGTGCAGTCGTTACTTGGTGATGCAGACAGCGGGGTGGTGGCGGGAGTGCCCCGGCCGCTGCGGCTGGCGGCCGCTGGGGACCGGGGGCTGAGCGCCCAGGCGCTGCGCAATCTGTCGCTGGATGACGATCCCGAGGTGAGCGAGCTGGCGGGGCGGCTCTGCCAGCAGGTGGTAGCCGATCCCCAGGCCTCACCGCTGGCGCTGCTCACTTTTGCCGGCGATCCGGACCGCGATCTGCGCCGCTCTGTGGCGGCTAATATTGCCAGCCCGCCTGAGGCGCTTGAAGCGCTGGCCCAGGACCGGGACCTGAGCATTCGAGGGGCTGTGGCCCGCAATCCTGCCGCGCCCATGGCGGCGCTGCGGGCGGTGGCCATGGATCGTGACCCCCAGGTGCGGGCGGCGGCTGGCGCCAACCCCCGCGCTCCCGGCGACGCGCTGCGCCAGCTGGCCCGCGATTCCGAAGTACTCGTGCGCCGCGCCGTGGCCTCGAATCCCTGCACCCCCGACGATATGTTGCGCGCCTTGGCGAGAGATCCCGAGCAGCAGGTGCGCCTGGCGCTGGCGGAAAATAGTGCCAGCCCCGGCGATCTTCTGGTGAATCTGGTAGGCGATGCTGACCAGCAAGTAGGTGGCGCCGTGCCCACGAGTGCCAAGCTGGCGGCGGCTGCCAGCCAGGCGACCAAGGTGCCGGTGCTGCAACGCTTAGGCGGTGACACAGCCAGCGAGGTGCGGCAGCGAGCCCTGGCCCGCCGCATAGAGCTGGCCCGCGCCACTGACACGCTGAGCGACGATCTAGGGCAGCTGGCCGGCGATGCTGAGGCCCAGGTACGGGAAGCGGTAGGCCGCAATCCCCGGGCCCCGGCTGACGCCCTGCGCCAGCTGGCCGACGATGGCCAGCCGGCAGTGCGCCGGGCCGTGGCTGCTAATGCCCACTCACCCCGTGAGGTGTTGGCGGCGCTCAGTAGTGATAGTGACCCCTGGGTGCGGCAGGCGGTGGCAGCCAACTCCGGTGCGCCAGAAGTGGCGCTGGAGCGTTTAGCCAAAGATGGGCACAGCCGGATCCGCCGGGCGGTGGCCAGGAACCTCGCCACGCCACCCCAGGTGCGCCGGCGGCTCTTGGCTGATGGCGACTCGGGAGTGGTGGGGGCCATCCCCCAAGAGCTGCGCCTGGAGCTGATCGCTTTGCCTGATGCCCCCATCGACGTGGTACAGCGCTTAGCCAGAGACAGTGACAGCGAGGTGCGGCGCTCCGCCATGCAGCGTTGCCTGGAGCTGGCCGAGGACGCCCAGGCTCCGGCCACTGCCCTGGCTTTCTTAGCCCAGGACCCGGACCCGCTGGTGCGCAGATCGCTGGCGGCTAATGTGGCCTTGCCCCTGGAGCTCATGCAGCGCTTATCCCAGGACGCCGATGCGCTGGTGCGCCGTGCCCTAGCCGCTAACCCTGGGGTGCCAAAGGAGTTGCTTTTCGAGCTGGTGGCCGACCAGGATGCCGGCGTAAGAGCCGCCCTGCCCCGGCAGATTCGCTTAATCGTGGCTCATGATTCCCAGACCAGCCTGGCTGCCCTGGCGGGGCTGCTCAGTGACCCGGACCGGGAGATCAAGGAGCTGGCCCGGTCCCGCTGCCTGAAACTGGCGTCAGGTGCCGACTCGTCGCCCATTGTGCTCCAGACCTTGGCAGAGTTCAGCGATCCCGAGGTGCGCGGGGCGGTGGCGGCCAATAGCCACGCCCCCCTGGTAGCGCTGCGCCGGCTGGCCGGCGATAGCGAGGCGGCGGTGTACCGCCAGGTACCGCGGGAGGTGCGGCTGGGGCTGGCCAACGACCCTACGGCGGCGGTGGATATTCTGTTGCGCCTGGCCGATGATGACGACGCCGAGATCCGGGAGCGGGCCATGCGCCGCGCTGTGGTGCTGGCCGATGGAGAGGATACGAGAGTGCTCCTGGCCCTGGTGCCGCACCGCGCTGCCCTAGTGCGGCGGGCCCTGGCAGGCAACGCCCACACCCCATCTGAGGCGCTCAGCCAGCTATCAGGCGACGGCGACAGCGAGGTGCGGCTGGCGCTGGCCAGGAACTCCAGTACACCGCGCGCCGTGCTGGAGCGGCTCGGGTCCGATAGCCAGGCTGAGGTGCGGCGCGCCCTGGCCAGGCACCCGGAGGTAACCAGCGCGTCGCTGGCCATGCTGGCGGAGGATCGGGACCTGGATGTGCGCGCCACAGTGGCGGCAGTGGCCAAGACCCCGCCCGAGGTGCTCCGCCAGCTCGCAAGCGATGAGGACGTGGGGGTGCGGCGCGCTGTGGCAGGTAATCCCCGGGCTCCTGCCGAGGTGCTGCGCAGCTTGGTGGCTGACCTGGACCCGAGCGTGAGCAGCGCGGTGCCCAAGCCGGCGCGGCTGGCGGTGGCCAGGGATCCGCGCACTTCGGTCGTGGTGCTCACCCGGCTCTCGGCTGATGCCGATCCCGAAAGCCGCAAGGCAGCAGTGGGGCGGCTTTTAGCGCTGGCCGCTGATAGCAACGTGGCTGGCGAGGTGCTGGCTGAGCTGGCGCGCAGCCCGCACAGCGAGGTGCGGGAGACGGTGGCCAGGAACTCAAGCGCCAGTGGTGAGGTGCTGGACCGCCTGTCTAACGACGGTGCGCCGCAGGTGCGGCGGGCGGTGGCGGTCAACCCCCACACCCCGCGGCCTACGTTGCGCAGTCTGGTAGGCGATGAGGATGCAACGGTGGTGAAGGCCGTGCCCAAAGAGGCCAGGCTAGCAGCAGCCTTGGACCCCACGACGCCAGTGGAGATCCTGCAGCGCCTGGCCCGAGATGAAGATTACGAGGTGCACGGCGCCGCCGCTACCCGCTGCCTGAACCTGGCCCGCGATCCGGAGGCCATGCCCGATACCCTCTGGGTGCTGGCTGGTGACCAGGACAAAGAAGTGCGCAAACTGGTGGCGGGAAATCACAACACCCCGGCCGAGGTGCTGGCGACTCTGGCCAGGGATGAGGACCATGGGGTGCGCCTGGCGGTGGTAGCCAATGGCCGCACGCCGGTGGAGCTGTTGCGCAGCATGCTGAAAGATGAGCACTACGAGATCCGGCGAGTGCTGGCCACCAACGCCAGTGCTCCAGCAGAAGTGTTAGCGCAATTGGCGCAAGATCGCGACGCCAGTGTGCGCGAGGCGGTGGCCCGCAATCACAGTACCCCCACAGAAGTGCTGGGGCAGCTCTCAAGCGACGACGACTGGCGGGTGCGCATGGCAGTAGCGGGCAATCCCAAGTCCCCGCACCGGCAGTTCGAGCGCTCGCTGGCCCAGCGGCGCTAGGTCGGCCTGCTATGGACTGGGGATAATCTTGAAGACTTGACCAGTATTCCCAGTGGGGCCTGGCTGCATGCTGGTCAGGACATAGAGCTCGCGGTCAGCGTCTTGGCCAAGCGCTAGCACAAAGCGACGGCTGGCGCTGAGGGTGTTCGTCTGGAGCTCTGCTAAAAACCACGAGCTACTTTCAGACTGGGGCGGGGCGGCCGCAAACAGTTTCCCGATCCAGTCTCCGGAGATGTAGTGTCCGTAGAGCTGGGGCAGAGCACTTCCTCGGTAGACGTACCCGCCAGTAATCGCTAACCCGACAACCCCGGCGCTGAAATGCTGGTAGGCGATTATGGGGTCGATCAAAGGCTCGTGGTGAGGACCAGTATCCGGGCAGCTGGCGGCGGTCATCAGGAAATTCTCCCGGTTGAAGCAGCTGGGGCCCTCCTTGATGTTCCACCCATAGTTGCCGCCCAGGGTGACAATATCCACTTCTTCCCACATCGCTTCCCCGGAGTCGGCAACAAACAGGTTGTGGTTTCCTCCTGCATCGAAGGAGAAGCGATAGGGGTTGCGGAACCCGTAGGCGAAGATCTCGTCGCGCCCTGCTCTATTGACAAAGGGGTTGTCGGCAGGAATGCCATAGGGGTCTCCGCTGTCTACGTCGATACGGAGGATTTTGCCCTGGAGTGTTGAGATGTCCTGGCCGTTGCCCAGCGGGGAGTGGCCTATACCCACATCGGCACAGCAGCCTCCGTCGCCTACCCCAATATAGAGATACCCATCAGGTCCGAAAGCGAGCTGGCCGGCATTATGGCTGGTGCTGCCCTTGATGATGGGCAGCAAGATCCGTTCTGAGTTAGGGTCAACCTGGTTGTCTGGTCCGACCCGGAACTCGGATACCAGATTGCTGAACCTTATTTCCAGTGGCGCCTCTACCTGCTCGGGTGCGCTGTAGTAGACGAACAGGCGTCCGTTGTGCTTGAAGTCCGGGTGAAAGGCCAGGCCAAGGAGCCCCCGCTCGTCGAGTGATGCCAGCGTGGCCATACGATCACGAATGTCTAGAAAGGGTTTTTCCGCTACTTTTCCGTCGGGTGTGAGGGTACTGATCACGCCAGTCTGGTCTACAATGAACAGCCGACCGGTGTCATCCTCAGGAGAGACCAGGCTCACTGGCGAGATGAAACCCTCAGCCACCAGCTCGAGGCTCACTCTGGTGCCGGCTGGAGGCACTGAGGTGGGGTTAGGCAGAAGGCTGAGGCTTTGGAAAAACTGAGCCAGACACCCGCTGAGCAGGGTTAGGGTGGTAGTAAGAATGATCAAGAGGAGGAGGGTGTTGTGTCTCATTTTTGCTATGCCCAGAATCAGTAGTGCCAGGAACAGCTTTCCACAGCCCGTCGGTGCTTGTCAACAGCTAGGAGAATCTTTGCCCTGCCTCCCTCTGCCAGGACTAGTGCGCCGGGGGAGCTGACCACGGAGTGCTTCCCGCTCGTCACCTCAGCTGCTCGGGTGGCAGTGAGGCCAGTTGCTGGGTCTAGGGGCTGGTAGCTCTGCTACAATTTATGCCGCATGGCATCTGGGCTGCTGTTGGCAACAGACCCGCCGCTACCTACCACCCCAGAGCGGTCACTCTGGGGCTGGCTGGTGGCCCATCGCTGGCGCTATCGCGCGGTGATTGCTGGCATGCTATTGGCCTACTGCCTGCTGGGCCTGGGCGGCAGCATCATCAGCATAGATGAGGGGTTTTACACCCAGGCAGCCCGGGAGATGTTGGCCCGGCAGAGCTTCTGGACGTTGTACCTCAATGGCGAGCCACGCTACTACAAGCCGCCCTTGGCGATGTGGAGCATTATGGCCAGCTATGCGCTACTGGGCGAGAGTGACTGGGCCGCTCGGTTGCCCAGTGCTCTGCTGGCAGGTGTGGTAGCGCTGTTAGTGCTAGGGCTGGCCTGGGAGCTGTTCCATGATCCTCAGACTAATCTCCTGGCACTGCTCCTGTTCTTGCTGCTGCCAGTTACGGTGGTTCTGAGCCATATGGTGATGACTGATATGTACCTGCTGGCAGGCCTGGCGGCCGGCATGTATGCCTGGTTCCGGGCGCGCCGGGATTGGCGCTGGTATGGTGTGTTTGCGCTGGGGTTGGGGTGGGGACTGTTGAGTAAAAGTGTTGCAGCGCTGGCGCTGCCGGGGTGGGCACTGGTAATAGGAGTGGTGCGGCGGGAGTGGCGCCAGTTGGGTGGGGTGGTGTTGGCGAGTGGCGTGGCGATGATACTGGCGCTGCCCTGGGTGATGATTAACTTGGCCAGCAGCCGACCCGGCTTCTTGCACGAGGCGCTGCTGCAGGAGATTGTACAACGCATCTTGGGCGAATATGGCCCCTGGCCTCCCGCCACCTGGCTCGGTCACCTGCTGTACTACCCCCGGGTGATGTTCACCGACTTTCTGCCCTGGACGGTGCTCCTTCTAGTACCGATGGGGCGAGTGTTTAAGGACTTGTTTCGGCGGGAGGCATTAGGGGAGCAGGCGCTGGGGTGGT
>JACQHA010000124.1 GCA_016199255.1 Deinococcus sp. | reverse complement strand
TGCAGAGCCGCTTGATCTACAAGCTGACCGCGCATACCGTAGGCAATGCCCTCAATCGCCTCTTAGGCCGACCGCTCACCGCCATCAAAGGCCTCGCTTTCTGAACTAGTGCAAGGCGTCAAGCTCAGTTCCATAGAGCCCAGCTCGTTGGCCCTGTAAACGCAACCAACCCAGCAACAGTGGAACACCAAGAACGACAGGCAGTCGCCGGCGCACCAACATGCCACCGACACCATCACTGGTCACCAGTGTCATCAGCCCCCGATCCGGACGCGCCAACAGAACTCCCACGGCCAACACAGTGAGCGTCGCTGCCGTATGCAGAGCCATCGATGTGTAGAAGGCAATAGCATAAAGGGCCTGAACGCCATAGGCGTAACCGATAAGAGCCAGGAAGCCGATCAAGACTCCCAAGAGGGCAAGGAACTGGGCGGGCCAATGGCCACGGCGGGTCTTCACATCTAGAAACAGCAGCGCAAGGCCCAATACCACAAAGTTGAGTGCCGTAGCAGATGCCATCCGACCCGGCAGGGATGTGCTGTCAGCTCTTACCGCTTCCGGGAACAACAGTTGGTCAATGCCCAGGTCCCAGCTGAATAGATATTCGCTGAGCGTGAGCAGGCCAAGCAGGGCTACGAGCAAAGCACAGCCGCGTGCCACGTTTCGTTTCCAGCGGGCAGCCTGTTCTCTTAGCAAGAGCCACAGCGACAGACCAACTAAGAGGAAGGCTATGGCAGCGTTGGGTTTCATGGTAGCCAAGCCTGGCAGGATGCCTTTTAAGGCGGCGATGTCAAGCAGCCAGCCAACCAGGACCAAGCAGCCGACTAAGATGGCGAGAGCACCGGCAGCCTGGGCAAAGAGCTGGAGCGAAGAGCTAAAGCGAGAACCGGATCGAATACTCACAGGATTCGAGGCCGATCGCCAACCAGAGGGGCTTTCTGTAACGTAGTGGGCACCTGCTTGAGAAGCACTTTGTATTTTTACCATTTTTCTGCATACAGGTCAAGCCAAGTGAAAACAGCCTGGCGGCCCCACCCATATGGACCTGGGCCTTCAAAACCTCACAGCCGGGCCCGCCGCTTAATGTCTAGGTACCTGGCCACCAGGGTCCCAGAGAGCTTGTCTGCCGGCACGTCAATCACCAGTACCCCCCGGCGGCGCAGGGCGCCCAGGACAGTGCTCCGCTCGTCTAGTACCCGACTGGCCACAGCACGCTGGTACGTGGCCTGCGAGTCCACCGGCGCCAGCGCCGCCAGGCGGTGCACCTCTGGGTCGGCCACCGCCACACACACCGGGAGATGATGGGCCGCCAGGCGCGACACCGCCCCAGCTAGCATCTGGGAGACCGCCGGATCGTACAGGTCAGTAAACAAGATGAACAGGCTGCGCCGGCGCTGGCGGCTGCGGTAGAACGCCAAGGCAGCGCCATAGTCTGGCTCGGTCAGGCCAGCCTGCACCTGGTACAGGGCCTCTACCAGGTGGGGGAGGTCGGTGCGGCGCGGCGGCAGGAAAGCCTCCACCCGGTCGGCGAAGGTCAATAGCCCCACCCGGTCGCCCAGTTTCACCGCGGTGCTGGCCACAGCTAACGCCGCCCCCACCGCGTGGTCTAGCTTAGAGAGCGGCCCCACCACGGCGCTCATGGCGCGGCCCAGGTCCAGCGCCAACACCACGTTCTGGCTCTTTTCGCTCTCGTACTCGTTGCTAACAGGCAACCGCCGCCGGGCAGTAGCCTTCCAGTTAATGTGCCGGTAGTCGTCCCCGGCGCGGTACTCCCGCAGGTGGCTGAACTCCGTGCCGGCGCCGCGCCGGCTGCGCCGCCGCCCCTCATCTACTTTTCCCGGCAGCCGGTCGTGGATCATCTTGCGCAGGTCCGGGTATACATGCACCTCTTGCTGGCCGCTCCCATAGCTGGCCTGGCGGCGCACCAGCCCCACGGGCCCCGGGTAGCGCAGGCTGATCAGGCCAAAGCGGTAGGCTCCCCTGGCCGGCGGGACGACTTGATAATCCACCTGGCTACGCCCCGGGGGCGCGTGCAACCCGAAGAAGATCTGGCTGGCTCGAAAGCGCTCTGGCGGCTCATCGCGCAGCTCCAGAGGCAACAGCCGGCTAGTCTGGTTGCGGATAGTGATGGTCACAGGGTTCTCAGCAGCCAGATAAAGACGCGGCGACACCACGCGCTCCACCACTAGCTGGCCTGGCTTGGGTGCCAGCCACCAGTCCAGCAC
>JACQHA010000001.1 GCA_016199255.1 Deinococcus sp. | reverse complement strand
GTAGGGGCACAGCATGCTGTCCCCCTACGCGAGCACACCACCGGGGTTAGATGGCAATACACCCAACTGAACCCCGCTCTTGGGCCGGCACCCACTAACCTGCTCCTAAAGCTAACTGCCCTGGCTGGCGCCAGCGGCCCGCTCTGTGTCCCGGCCATCTGGCCGCAGGCCAGGGCCAGGCGGCGCCGTTAGGCCCTCGGCAATAAACGCTGCCATGACGCCTAGCATGAGCCCCAGCACCCCGGCTACTGCTGTGGATAGCAGCCTCCGCGGGCTCACCGGCCGGTTGGGGGCCACCGCCGGGCTCACCAGGCGCAGCTGCCCTGAGAAGCTACTCCCCTCAATCTGCTTACTGGCCAGCGCCTGGGATACAGCAGTGTACTCTTGTTGGGCCTGGGTCACTGCCAGCTCCACTGTCTGCCGCTGCACCTGCTGCTCCGCCAGCTGGGCCCGCAGGGTGGCCAGCGCTGGCTCATCAGCAGCAATGCGACTCACCAGCTCCCGGCGCTCCGCCTCTAGCGCCACCAGCTGCGGGAACACTTCTTGGGCAGCACTCACCAGAGCATCCAGCCGGTTCCGCCGCACCCGGGCCACGGTCAGTTCACCCTGCTTGGCCAGTACCTGCTGCTGCAGGCCACCCAGCCGGTTGTTGATGGCTTGTTGCTCAGCTAGCAGTGCTGCCTGGTTCACTAATACCTGATCAATAGCTGCGCGGGTCGCCACATAGTCTGGATTGTCGCGCCGCAGATGCCGATCCCCCCGGCCCTCGCCACGAGCGTTGGCCAGGCGCTGGTACTCCTGCTCTACTATCTGGAGGTTGGCTCTGGCCTGTGCCTCCTCCAGCTCCAGGCGGTCGCGGGTGCGAAGCTGAGAAGCTACCTGTGTTTGCAAGTCGTGCAACACTGCCCCCAGCTGCGCCAACTGCCCTTGCAGGCTCGCCCGCTCTGCCTGTAGGCTCTGAAGCCGCACCCTGTTGCGCACTTGCTGCGCCAGGGCGTCGAAGTAGGCTGGGTTCACCTGCTCTTCGCTCAGCCGCAGCTGGAGCAGCGCACGTGGGTCTACCCCCTGGGAGCGCAACGATTCCAAGAGCGTCGGATCGTTCAGCAGCTGTTTCGATAGCTCGAGGAGCCGCGGCTCAGCCGCCAGCTGGGCCTCCAGCACTGCCAGGGCCGCCTGGGTCGTGCTGATGTCGGTCTCCATCGTCAAAAGCCGGTTATCAATTGCGGCCAGCGACGACACTGTCGCACTAATCTGTGCCTGGAGCAGATCAATCTGCTGGCCAGAGCGGAACTGCTCTAAGCGCTCCTGGGTAGCCTCCCACTCCTGTTGAACCCGCGCCCGCCATTGGCCGAGTTCGGCCACGGCATCATCCAGGCTCATGCCAGCAGTGATGGTACGCAACAGAGCAACGCGGGGATCACCCTCCAGCACTTGATCTCCACCAGAACTGACGATCGCGGTCACCCCAGAACTGACGATCGCGGTCACCTCAGTAGAGATCTCCTCTAGTTGGGCACTCAACTGCTCTTGGCGGGCCTGGTTGGCCGCCAGCTGTCTCTCAAGCTCCACCAACCGCGCCTGATCGCTACCCACGACACTGGTCAACTGTGCCAGATCGGTTTCGAGAAGTGTAATGCGATCCACAGCGTCGAACTCCTCCAGCCGCCGCTCAGCGTCGGACAGAGCCGCTTCAGCAGCTGCCAACATCGCAGCCGCATCACCGGCCTGAGTCAGAGCCTGAAGATCGACTGTGCCACCTTCGGCTCGAGCCTGAAGCCGGGCAATCCGCACCAGGGCGATTCGCATCGCATCATCGATCTCATCTAGCCGGTTCTGGCCTGTCACCAGCCGCGCTGTCAGGGTCGAGATTGCCTGGTTCAGCTGAGAGATCCGGTCCTGGGCGCTGAACACCTGCTGTTGTTGCTGGGCTGCGTCGAGCTTGCTCTGTGCTACTGCAAGCTGCTGACTGAGCAACTCAAGGGTCTGGATGTTCTCGCTCTTCAGAAATGTATCCACCGCCTGGACGCTGGCCTCAGCCCACAGCTGGCTCACCTGGGTCACCCACTCCGGCGATGGCCCCTGCACGGCATGCTCTACCAACTGGTTTCGCACCGCAGCTTGGGCTTGGGCCGACACAGTGCCGGCGAACTTCACCTTCAGGATTC
>JACQHA010000119.1 GCA_016199255.1 Deinococcus sp. | reverse complement strand
TCCACTACCAGTTGCTGCCCGGCTACACGGTTCACAGGCTCCCCGCGCGCACAGGCTACCAGCGCTCCTAGCAGGCACCAGACCGCCACCAGCCAAGCCATGGCCAGAGGATAGGGAGCCCTGGGAGACAATGAGGGCTCACAACTGGGTCAGGGCTTTAATTCACTCTCACCAGCGGGCGCAGGCGCTCTAGCGTGGCAGGGCCAATCCCCGACACCCGCAGCAGGTCGTCCACTGAAGAATAGGGCCGGTTCTCAATGATCCGGCGGGCCAGCACTGGGCCAATGCCCGGCAGGGCCTCCAGCTCGGCCTGGGTGGCAGTATTCAGGTTCACTCGCAGGTCAGTGGTAGGGGATGGCAAAGCAGTACACACTGAAAGACTGCGCTGTGTGGCCACCCAGTAGTCCACGCCATCGGTGGTAATAGTCACCGTACCCTGCAGGTCAGTGCGATACACCTGTGCCCCAGTGTCGGCCAGGAGCTGTAGGGCCTGCTGATGGGGGTGGCCGAAGGGATTGCCGCAGCCCACGCTGATCACCGCCACCTCAGGTGTCACCCTCTGAAGGAACCTAGTGTTGGTGTTATTCCGCGAGCCGTGGTGCAGCACTTTGAGCACGTCTACATCCAACTGCTCTTCTGGATACTGGTTGAGAAACCAGTTGATCTCCGGAAACCCGGCGTCGCCGGCAGTGAAGAGCGAGAACTCACCATAATCAATACGCACCGGGACGCTATTGTTGTTGCTGTCACAGACGCCATTGTCCAGGATGCGGGGATCGGGTAAGGGAAGGATGGTGATAGTCAGTGTCGGCCCCTGGTTAGAGGGCACAGTGAACGGCCGGGGCGAGGGCTCCAGCACTGGCACCATCCGCTGCACCAGGGCGTCTAAGACATCACCGAATGTGCGAGTAGTTTTCTCGCAACCCTCTCCCTGATCTAAATAGCGCTTGATATCGAATGCCAAGATCACTTCCGCCGCCTGGCCAATGTGGTCAGCGTCGTTGTGCGACGTGACAAACAGGTCCAGCGCTTTAACCCCACGCTGGCGCAATAGTTCCACAGTGGGAGCATCGTTGGGGCCGGCATCAATCAAGATACGTTTCCCATTCGGTGCAGTGATCAGCAGCGCATCGCCCTGGCCCACGTCCAGAAACTCTATGACCAGCAGCGGCACCTGGGCAAAGGCCAGCCCAGCGCCCAGCAAGAGCAAGCAAAGCAGCCAGAACTTACAGCTCCTCATCACCCTCACCTGGAACCACCAGCCGGCGGCGCCGCTCCTGGGCAGCTTGGCGGCGGTGCTCGGTTTCCACCGCATCTATTCTCAGGCGCAGCACGTCCCCCTCGGCCACCGAGGGGGGTAATGCCCAGCGCGGCACCACCAAGGTGCGCCGGTCGGGGGCCTCAATGACCGCCAGCTCCGCCTCAAAGTGGTCCACCACCCAGGTGATACTCTTACTTGCCCTGGCCATCTATCGCTCCTTGCCCCTACTAGAGTCCTTCGATGCTGTCCTAAAGCCATTCAGACGCTATGGTATGATAACGCCGCCGCCGGGGGGGACGGCAATCTGGTGGCTAGTGGGGTGTTGCGCAGCGTGCCCAAAATTGCCATGGTTACCTCAGAGGCCGTGCCCTTTGCCAAAACCGGTGGCCTGGCCGATGTGTGCGGGGCATTGCCCAAGGCGTTAGTGGCGCTCGGCGCCCAGGTGGCGCTGTTCCTGCCACGCTACAGTACTATTACCCAGCCCCTGCGCCGCATTGGCGAGTTCTACGTGCCCTACGGCCCAGGCTACCGGGCCACCCTGGAACAAGCGGAGCTAGACGGCTATACTGCGTTCTTTATCAGCCAGGACGAGCTATTCAACCGGCCTAATCTCTACGGCTACAGCGACGACCCGTACCGCTTCGGCTTCTTCGCCCGGGCCTTTGTCTCGGCCATTTCCTCCAGCGGGTTTTTCCCTGAGGTGGTGCACTGCCACGACTGGCAGGCTGGGCTGGTGCCGGCTATTTTGCGCCATGGCTTTCTCGTGCCACCGGCGCTCAGCGACTTGCCGGTGGTATTCACCATCCACAACCTGCAATACCAGGGCCTGGAAGACCGGCGCTTACTCGACTGGGCGCGGCTCCCCCAGTACCTGTTCCACCCGGAAGGGCTGGAATTCCACGGCTCTGCCAGCTGCCTGAAAGCGGGGGTGGTGTACGCTAACCAGGTGACCACCGTCTCTCCTACCTATGCCCAGGAGATCCAGCGCTCGGAGCTTGGCTACGGCCTGGAGGGCCTGCTCTCCAAGACCGCCCTGCAGGGGCGGCTGCGGGGCATTCTCAATGGCCTGGACTACCAGGAGTTCAACCCGGCCACCGACCAGCGGCTCTACCAGACCTACGATGCCCACACCCTAGAGGGCAAGCGCGCCAACAAGCGGGCCCTCTTGAAAGACCTGGGGCTCCCTGCCGAGCAGGATCTGCCGGTCATTGGCATGGTCACCCGCCTGGCCGATCAGAAGGGATTAGACCTGTTCCCGCCAGTGCTGGACCAGATTATGGAGCTGCCCCTGCGCCTGGTGCTTTTGGGCACCGGCGAGGATAAATACCACCAGCTCTTCACCCAGGTGGCCCGGCGCTTCCCCCACAAAGTCTCTCTCCACTTGAAGTTCGACGCCCAGCTGGCCCAGCGCATCTATGCTGCCGCAGACCTGTTCTTAATGCCCTCGCGCTTTGAGCC
>JACQHA010000110.1 GCA_016199255.1 Deinococcus sp. | reverse complement strand
GCACCATGGAGGAGTTCTTCCACACCTTCAATGCCCTGTACGAGGCCAACAAGCAGATCATCCTCTCCAGCGACCGGCCGCCCCGAGAAATCGACCTCGAGAGCCGGCTGCGCAGCCGCTTCGAGTGGGGCCTGATTACCGACATCCAGCCGCCGGAGCTGGAAACCCGCATCGCCATTTTGAAAATGAACGCCGACTCGCGGGGGGTGAATATTCCCGAAGACGTCCTGGTGTTCGTTGCCGAGCAGGTGACCTCCAACATCCGGGAGCTGGAGGGGGCGCTCTTGCGGGTCATTGCCTCCTGTTCTCTCAAGGGGGAAACCCCCACCCGCTCAAGCGCCGCCCGCATTCTCTCCGAGGTGTTTGCCCAGGCTACCAGCCCCAGCAGCAGCCAGCCCAGCCTGGCCCAGATCGGGCAGCTCGTGGCTGAGCACTACGGGGTGCGAGTCGCCGACTTGCGCGATAAGAGCCGGACCAAAGAGGTGGTGGTGCCCCGCCAGGTGGCCATGTACCTGATCCGGGAAACCACCGGCTGCTCCCTGCCAGAAATCGGCCAGTACTTCGGCCGCGACCATACCACCGTGCTGCACGGGATTGTGAAGATCCGCTCCCAGCTGGCCGCCGACCACGAGCTAGCCAAGGCTGTGGCTACCCTGCGAGGGCTCTTGGGAAATCACAAGAGTGGATAAGGCTGTGGATAAGCTGTGCACTTCCTGTGGATAACCCCCCAACGCCGCATCCCCTGGGGAAAAGCTGTGGATAAGTCTGAAGTTGTCCACAGCTAGAGGCTTCTTATCCACCGCACTATCCACACCATAGAATCTGTCAACGACGACAAAAACTTAGTTTTCCACAGGATGCACTGCCCCTACTACTACTACGGCTCTCTCTTTAATAAAATAATAGTCATAGAAGAGGTGGAAGTTGAAAATTAGAATGCAGGCTAAAGATTTCGGAGAAGTGCTGGGGCTAGCTGGCCGGGCTATCCAAAGTCGCAGCCCGCAGCCCATCTTGAGCTATGCCTACTTGCGGGCCCAGCAGGAGCTAGAAGTGTACGGCACCAATGGGGACCTGGGCATTGTTGCCCGGGCGGCCGCGGAGGTCGCTGAGCCAGGGGAGATCTTGCTGCCCGCCCAGCTACTTACCCAGGTGGTGGCCAAGCTGCCCGGTGACGAGGTTGTGCTGGAGGCCAGTGGCAGCAGCAAGGCAGCAGTGAGTTCCGGCCACATGCGGGTCGAGTTACAAGCTGCCGACGCCAGCGAGTACCCCCGGCCGGCAGCGGTGGAAGGGCAGGCGGTGGCCCTCGATGGCGCGGTCCTGGCCGCAGCACTGCGTCGGGTGATCTACGCTGCAGCCTCTGAGGAGTTCCGGGCGGTGTTCCGCGGCATCCAGCTGGAGCTGCAGGAGCAGGGCCTGCGCCTGGTGGCTTCAGATGGGTTCCGCCTGGCCTACCAGGACCTAGTGCTGCCAGGAGGCCCTGCCGGCAAGTACCTGGTGCCGGCCCGGGCCGCCAGCGAGTTCCTGCGGGTGCTGGGCCCCGGCCAGGCAACCCTGCACCTGACCGAGCGGCGCATCGCCCTGGTGACCGACCGGGCGGTGGTAACCTCCAGTTTGATGGAGGGCGACTTCCCCGACTACAAGCGGGTGATCCCGGACAAAAAAGAATGTGCCCTGGAGGCCGATGCCCAGGAGCTGCGTGAAGCCGTCTCTCGGGTGGCCATTCTGGCCGACCGCAACTCCAACCGGGTAGATCTTTTGCTGCACAAGAAGAAGCTGCGCGTCGAGTCGCGCAGCGACTACGGCCAGGGGCGAGACGAGCTGGAGGTGAGCCACGAGGGTCCGGACATGGAAACGGCATTTAACGCCCGCTTCTTGACCGAGGCCCTGGCGGTTATTGACGGCACGGTGCGCATTGAGTTCAGCGGCCAGATCTCTCCCGCCATTTTCCGCGACCGGGGCGACCAGAACTACTTGGCGCTCATTGTGCCCTTGCGCATGGGCTAGGGGCGGTTGCTACCCACATCCTCAGCGTCGTCCAATCAAGGAGGAGCTATGCCGATCATCATCGAAGTCAAGGCCCGGGAGGTGCTGGACTCCCGGGGCTTCCCTACTGTAGAGGCCGAGGTGGCGCTGGAGTCCGGCGCACGCGGCCGGGCCATGGTACCCTCGGGTGCCTCCACTGGTGTGCACGAAGTGCTGGAGCGGCGCGACGGCGGCCAGCGCTATGGCGGCAAGGGTGTCCTGGGGGCGGTGGAGGCGGTGCGCAACAGCATTGCGCCCAATCTCATTGGCATGGACGCCAGGGACCAGGCGGCAGTGGACGGGCGGCTCATTGAGCTAGACGGCACCGAGAACAAGTC
>JACQHA010000109.1 GCA_016199255.1 Deinococcus sp. | reverse complement strand
TGCGCACCCACACCTCGCCCATGCAGATACGCTACATGGAGACCCACCGGCCGCCTTTCAAAATCATTGTGCCCGGCAGGGTGTACCGCTTCGAGCAGACTGACGCCACCCACGAGGCCATGTTTTTCCAGGTAGAGGGCCTGGTGGTAGGGAAGCAGGTGTCCATGGCGGATCTGCGCGGCACCTTGAATGAGATGGGGCGGCGGCTCTATGGCCGAAATCGCCAGGTGGGCTTCGTGCCCAGCTATTACCCCTTTGTCGAGCCGGGGGCTGATTTCTACGTGCAGTGCGCCGTCTGCCAGGGCCGGGGCTGCACCGGCTGCAAGGGGCAGGGGAGGCTGGAGATCGGCGGCTGCGGCATGGTGCACCCCAATGTGTTCCAGGCCGTCGGCTATAAAGGGGTAACTGGTTTCGCCTTCGGGCTGGGCCTGGAGCGCATTGCCATGCAGAAGTACCGGGTGCCCGATATTCGTCTCTTCTACGCCAACAACCTGGCCTTCTTGGAGCAGTTCCGGGGCGCCGGGTTGCCAGAGCTAGAGCAACCAGCGCCCTCTGTGGCCCAGCGGCAGCTGGAACGATCGTAACCAGTAGCTATGCGAGTTCCTTATTCTTGGCTGCAAGAATTCCTGCGCGACCTGCCCCCCCCGGAGGCGCTCTTAGAGCCCTTGACCATGCTGGGCATCCCCTGCGAGACCTTAAGCCAGGAGCCCAAGGCACCTTCTGGGGTTGTCGTAGGGGAGATTGTACACGTGCTACCGCTTCCTGGCTCGGAGCTGAAGCTGCTCACGGTGCAGCTAGGCCAGGAGAGGCTCCAGGTGGTCAGTGGTGCCCCTGGTCTCTTTAAGGGTCGCAAGGTGCCGGTGGCACTAGCAGGCACGATGCTGCCTGGGGGCGTAGTGCAGGTGCGAGAAATCCTGGGCCAGCGGTCCCAGGGCACGGTGTGCTCCCCCAAAGAGCTGGGGCTGTGGGACAACGCCGCCGAGGTGATGTGGCTGCCCCCAGACTTGCCCAATGGCCTGGAACTGGCCCGGCAGTGGCCAGGCGACGCGGTGCTGGATGTGGAAGTGACGCCGAATCGCGCTGATTGCCTTTCAGTGATCGGCGTGGCCCGGGATCTGGCGGCCTATTTCCAGCTGCTGCTGCAAATGCCCCCTGCCGATGTGGTCGAGTACACATCCGGCGAAGCCCAGGGCCAGGTGACGCTGGAAGCCACCGAGTATTGCCCGCGCTACGTGGCCAGGGAAGTGCATGCGGTCAAGGTACAGCCCGCGCCGCTCTGGCTGCAGCGCCGGTTAGTGCATGCTGGGTTGCGTCCGATTAATAACGTGGTGGACATTACTAACTACGTCCTCTGGGAACTGGGCCAGCCGCTCCATGCCTTTGATGCGGCGCAGCTCACCAGTAACAGCGTGCTGGTCAGGGCCGCCCAGCCAGGGGAAACCCTGGTCACCCTCGATGGGGTGGAGCACTCACTCCGGCCGGAGAACGTGCTGATCGCCACTCCCCAGGCCAGGGGCAAAGGGACCCGGGGCGTGGCGCTGGCCGGGATCATGGGCGGCAGCAATGCTGGCGTCACCACTGCCACCAAAGACGTATTGCTGGAGGCGGCTTACTTTGCGCCGGTGCCGGTGCGCCGCTCGGCTAGAATCTTGGGCCTCTCTACCGACGCTTCCTACCGGTTTGAGCGGGGTATCGACCCCAATGGCGCCGATCTGGCCAGCCAGCGGGCCAGCCGGCTGTTCGCCGAGCTCACTGGCGCTACGCTGGCGCCGCCAGTCACCGTGGGCCAGGAGCAGCCGCGTCGCTCGATCGCCTTGCGGCCTTCGTATGCCAACGCCCTTTTGGGCATGCAGATTCCCCCAGCGGAGATGAAACAGTACCTGGAGCGCCTGGGCTGCGAAGTGCGCCTAGATGGGACGGCTTTCCAGGTGCTGGCGCCGACCTACCGCACTGACCTGGTTATCGAGGAAGACCTGATTGAAGAAGTCATCCGCCTCAAGGGCTATAACTCGATCCCTGAGACCCTGCCCCGGGAAGGGGGCGGGGGCGCTCGCGAGCCAGCCCTGGTGCTCTTAGAGGCGGTGCGGCAGCGCCTGGCCGCTTCGGGGTTCCAGGAGGTGGTGAACTACGGGTTCACCAGTGCTGCCTGGCTGGCGCGGGTGCGGGCCCAGGAGGCAACGCAGCGCCTAATGAACCCGCTCAGCGCCGAGCGGGAGGTGATGCGGCCCGCGCTTTTCCCCAGCCTCCTGGAGGTGGCGCTGGCCAGCCGCCGTCCCAGCCTGGCGATTTTCGAAGTGGGCCGGGTGTTCCCCCTGGCGGAGGAGGAACGGTTGGGGATTTTATTGGCCGGGGAGTATGTGAATAGCGGCTGGCGGCCGGGGCTAAAGGCCGACTTCTATATGCTCAAGGGCGTGCTGGAGATACTGGCTGCCGGGGTAGGTGCAACTTTCCAGGCGGCGCCGCTGGAGCTGGCCCCAGCTTATTTGCACCCCGGGATAGCGGCCAGGGCGCTCTGGGACGGCGCTGAGGTGGGGGTGTTGGGGCGCTTGCACCCGGAGGTCTCTCGTGACTTGGGACTCGGGGAGATCTACCTGGCGGAGTTGCAGCTGCCCCTTTCGGCGCGGCAACAGGACTACCAGCCATTGGCCAAGTATCCGGCAGTGTCCCTGGATGTGGCTCTGGTAGCGCCCCAGGAGGTGCCAGCGGCGCAGGTCACCGACCTGATCCGGCATGCGTTAGGCGAGCAGCTGGAATCGCTCCAGCTTTTTGATGTGTTCACCGGCCCCCAGGTTGGCCAGGGGCAGCGCAGCCTGGCGTTTACCCTTACCTTGCGCTCGAAAGAGAAGACCTTGTCTGACGCCGACGTGGCCCAGGCGCTAGGGCAATTGCGCCGCGCCGTGCAGGCCGCAGGGTACCGGCTCAGGGAGGCATGAGCCACGAAGAGAGCTCCAGCCTCTGGACTTTTCACCCCGCCCCCGGCGGCGGCACCG
>JACQHA010000117.1 GCA_016199255.1 Deinococcus sp. | reverse complement strand
GACGCCGAGGGGCGGCTCATTGCCGGAGTGCTGGGGGGCATTCGCTGGCTGGCAGCGTACCGGGAGTATGTGAACTCCCTGAACGTGTTCCCTGTCCCCGATGGCGATACTGGCAGCAACATGTACCTGACCCTTTCTGGCCTGGAGCGGGAGCTGCTCAGGGGGGTGAAGCCCCTCTGGCCTTCGCTGGCGGAGCTGTTCAAGCGCGCCACGCTGCTGGGCGCCCGGGGCAATTCGGGGGTGATCCTCTCCCAGTTTGTGCGCGGGTTCTGCGACGGCCTGGTGGAGGCTGGGCTGGGCGCCAGCGGGGTGATCCGGGCACTGCACACCGCTGCCGAGGCGGCCTATGCCGCTGTGGCCAGGCCGGTGGAGGGCACCATTCTCACTGTGGCCACAGCCCTGGCCAGAGGCGCCAGCGGGGGCCGCAGCACCACCGTGCTGCGCAACGCCCTCATTGCCGGAAGCGAGGCCTTAGAGCGCACCCCGGAACTCCTGCCCCAGCTGAAAGCGGCCGGGGTGGTAGATGCCGGCGGGCAGGGGCTCTTATGCCTGATTGAAGGGGCGCTGGCCGCCCTGGAAGACCGGCCCATTAAGCCGCCGCCGCCGCCCCTGGCGGGCATTGAGCTGGCCAGCGACGAGAGCGATTACGGCTACTGCACCGAATTTCTCGTCATGAACCCTACCATTGACGCCAGCACCCTGCGCCCTCAGGTGGAAGCCTACGGCGACTGCTGCCTGGTGGTAGGCTCCGCCGGGTTGATCAAAGGCCATGTGCACACTGACCGGCCCCGGGAGGTGCTGGATTTAGTGCAGCGCTACGGCACCCTGGATAAGAGCAAGGTGGAGGACATGACGCTGCAGCATAATGAATACCTCCTGTTCCAGGAGCGCCTCTTAAGCGGCACCGGCCTGGTGGCAGTGGCCAGCGGCGCCGGCGTGGCTCGCACCTTCCGCAGCCTGGGCGCGACTGTGGTACATGGCGGCCAGACCCAGAACCCGGCGGTGGAGGACCTGCTGCGGGCGGTGGAGGCCGACCCGCACCCTGAGGTGGTGTTACTACCCAACAACCCCAACATCCTCCTGGCGGCGCAGCAGGTGCAGCGCCTGGCCCGCAAGCCAGTAGTGGTGATCCCCACCTCTACCTTGGGCCAGGGCCTGGGCGCTGCTTTGGCCCTGGACCGCGGCCGCGACGCTGCTAGCCAGGCGCAAAAGCTACAGGCAGCGGCCCGGGAGGTCAGCACCCTGGAAGTGACCTGGGCCACCCGGGACGCAGTGGTAGAGGGCCAGCCGGTAGCCAAAGGCCAGGCCCTGGCGCTTCTAGACAACCGGCTAGGCAGCGTGGGGCACAGCCCGGAGGAGCTGGTGAGGCAGCTGGCTACCGCCCGGGAGCCGGAAGTGCTTACCATTTTTTACGGCGAGGAGGTAGAGGATGAAGCAGCCCAGGCGCTAGCTGGGCAGCTACAAGCGCAGCTACCAGAAACCGAGATCCAGGTGATTCGCGGCGGCCAGGCGCTGTACCCTTATATTGTGACCCTGGAGTAGGCTTTTAGAAAGGGAGTGAGAATGTGAGAATCCCAGTATTGACTCTGGCTCTCGCCCTATTGGGCCTGGCCCTAGGTCAGGTCGCCTCGGCCAACGGTGGCCCGGTGGCGTTTTTTTCCAATGCCACCAGCCAGAGCGTGGAAGTAACTGCTTTTGACGGCAGCACTTTCACCTTCCAGACGAGCTTCGGCACCCTGTCCACCCCAGCCGAGGGGGTGCTGGCGCTGCAGCTGGCCGAGCTCCCTGAGGGGGCGTTCGCGGTGCCTACCCTGGTGCTGGTGGATGGCCAGCAGCTGGCGGCTGAGCTACTAACCATAGCCGATGGCACTTTCACCTTCAGCACCGACGTGGGTACCCTGACGGTATCCGAGGAGCACATTGTTGCCATCTTCCTGCAGCCAGTGGTGGTGAGCGAGGGAGCGGTGGTGGTGAGCATGGACGAGTTTGAGCCCAACGATGAACTCGCCCTGGCCACCCCCAAGGCCGTAAGCAGCGCCACCTTTGGCACCACCAGCCCAGGGGACGTGGACATCTTCAGCCTCCCCGCCCAGAGCGGGGACCGGGTGCGCCTGGAGGTGTTCTCTGACCGGGAAGGCCAGAACACCGATACGACCTTGACGCTGCTCAGCCCTACCGGCAGGGAGGTGGGCAGCAACGACGACACGGTGCAGCTCGATCCCAAGCTGGAGCGGCTGTTGGAGGAGTCCGGCACTTACTACCTGGTGCTGCGCAACCTGAGCGGATCCGGCTCCTACCGGCTCTTGATCACCACCCCACCCCCGCCCCAGAGCGAGCCGGAGCCCAACGATAGCCCGG
>JACQHA010000116.1 GCA_016199255.1 Deinococcus sp. | reverse complement strand
TCCGGCTCCAGCAGCGCCAGAGTGCCGGGCTGCTCTTAGTAGGCCAGTCTGCGCCAGCAGCTGTGGAGAAGGCGGCGCCGGATTGTGCCAGCCGCGCTGGAGTGCTCACTCTTCTGGTCAGGGGCGGGACGCGGCTGGAGGATGTGCTGCTGGCGGCGGCCGGGCAGCACTGGGGCCAAGTGCTTGTCAACCAGCGACATTACTTAGAAGAATTCCAAGAGCACATCCTGCACCCTGGGCGCTACCAGGTGCAGTGGGCAGCGTTCCTGAGGCAGCAGGGTGTGGCGCGCTTTGATCCGTCGCACGCTAACGCGGCAGCGCTGGCCAGGGCGTTTGTGGCCCAGTACCGTATTCGCTTCGACCCAGACCGTAACCGCATTGCCCAGCTGCGGGAGCTGCAGCAGCACGCTGCTCAAAAGGGGCTGATGGTAGTGGCCCTGGTGCCCGGGCTCGATGAATACGTGGACGAACCCATAGGGCGCACCGTGATGTTTCTCAAGGCGCTCACCACCGATGCTCCCGGCCCGGTGCTGGCGCTGGTGGGACTGGTGCAGGAGGCTCTGCTCTCAGAGCGGCACGCCAAGCTGCTGGGCTACCGGCGATTCAGCGTGACGCCATAGTGCCGCGCCCAGTCCAGGATAGCGTCGCGGGTGCTGCTGAACGCCAGCTCCTCCCAGGGGATCTCGCTAGGGGCAAAGCTGCACACTTCCAGGGTTTCGTGGCCGGCGGAAAACTGTCCACCTACTGCCCGGGCCAGATACACCACCACCACAATCAGCGAGGTGGGATAGGAATAAACCCCCAGAATTCCTTCCAGCGCCACGTCCAGGTTCACTTCCTCCCCGGTCTCGCGTTTAGCAGCGTCTGGCACAGTCTCGAAGCGCTCGACGTAGCCACCTGGGTAGGTCCACTTGCCGTACCCCGGCTCCACGGCGCGCCGCGCCAGCACCACCCGTCCGTCAATGGTAGGCAGGGTGCCAGCGGCCAGCTTGGGCCCCAGGTAGAACACAAAGCCGCATTGCGAGCACACCAGCCGCTCGCGATCGCCTACGGTGACGATGCGACTCTCTAATGTCCCGCTGCAATGCGGGCAGTGGGTAGGCTCTTTCTCAACGAACATGGCTCACTGCCAGAAGGCAACGCAGGTCCATTGTACAGGCGTTGAGTCCTGGGCAGTGAGCTTGCCCCCTAAGGTCTCATGGGTCTCAACCCACCCGCGCGGGATGAAATGCTGGGGTAGGGGCGGCCCCCCGTGGCCGCCCGGATCAGGGAGGCCCACACTCTAAAGAGTAGGGGCGCACCTATGTGTGCGCCCCAGAGAACCAGGGCGGACACGCAGGTCCGCCCCTACCTTTAGACAGCCAGACCTGGTATTAGTTTCGTATCTCAGGCCCTCGACTGGTCTCCGGTCCTGGGCTGGTGATGGTGACCTGGCCAATGGCCCCGATGGCGTCAGTTTCGGCGCTATCAGCGCGCCCCTGCACCTGGACAGTGATGGGCTCAGTGCTGACCAGGGACAGCGCCACCAGCTCGATCTCGAAGGTCTGCGGGGGGAGGTTGTGCGGCAGGTTGACAAGCGGCGGGAAGGTGACCCTGGCTACTTCTGTAGTGAAGCTAGGTATGCCCGGGCCGGTGGGGCCATTAGAATTCATGAGCTGGAAGTCAGCTCGCCGGAAGGCCATGATGACTTCTACATTGGTCAGGTCAGCGAGGGCATCTACCGCTAACTGGGCCGACACCTGCTCCCCGGTCTTCACCACTGGCTCGCTGAACGCCAGCACCGCCACCAGGCCCTGATCATCTGGCCCAACGGGGCCATCGATCAAACAGCAGCCAATAGGACACTGGATGCCAGCATCTTCGGCCACTTTCTCGGCGTGGCGGCTCTTGCCGCTGGGGTCCTTGCCGTTCCCCGGCCAGGTCTGGGCCATGATGCTGGGCGGGCAGTCGTTCTTGGCCACATCCTTGGCCATCCACATGCCCATGTCGTCGTACTTGTAGTCGTCATCCAGGCCAAGCAAATGTCCCGCCTCGTGGGCTGCCACGTCTGGGGTATCGTTATCGTCCCAGGTGCCAGCGCCAGTGCCAGTGCCCACGGTGGTCTCGGAGGTATGGCTTGCACCATCGGCGATGTCCAGCACCTCGATCTGGTGGAAACCGTCTGTGGGATCATCGTCGGCGTCCCGGATCATGGTGTTGACTGTCACGTCAGTGAGGCACCAGTCCACTAAC
>JACQHA010000122.1 GCA_016199255.1 Deinococcus sp. | reverse complement strand
TATCGTAGGCCAGCCCGCGCTGCTCCAGCTGGGCGAAGAGCAGCTTGTTCTCCACGGTGATGCGGGAGCACAGGATCCCAATTCTCATTTCTTTCCCTCACAAAAAGGCCAGTGCCGCCTGCTCACTCGCCCCAGTCTTCCTGTTCCTCAGGGGCTACCGCCAGCTCTGGGGGATGAGTGCTAAGCACCTCGAGCTCCACACCGCAGTCGGGACACACCAGGATCTCCCCCGACTCAGTCCCCATTTTTAGCTTGATCTCAGCCGCGCACTCTGGGCATTCCGCCACAGTGGCTCACCTCTTTCCGGGCCAGGCTACTGGTCCGCCTCCTCCTCCCACTCATCAGTTTCCCACTCTTCTTCGTCCTCCCATTCCTCCTCTAGTTCTTCCTCCTCCTCCCACTCCTCTTCATCTTCGTCCTCTAGCTCGTCCTCCCACTCCTCTTCCTCTTCTTCGTAAGCTACCACTTGCGGTGGGCTGACGCTTACCACTTGCAGGGCTAGGCCACAGGAGGGGCAGTCCAGGACATCCCCCTCCAGAGACTCATCGAGTTCCAAGCGCTCCCGACAACTTGGGCAGGCGGCCATAACACCTCCGGTTTCCCCTCAGCCGAGGGATGTGACGCGCCCCAAGGCACGCTCCTGGTATCCATAACGCCTGTTGGCGCCCACCCGTTCACCCCAGGTGGGCCGACACCTCCCCAAATAGTACGGCGCGGCCCGAGGCCGCGCCAGAGACCTGGTCGCCTCAGAGCTTAGCTGATGCCACCTGAGTGGAGAATCTCCTCCAGCTTGCGCCGGTTAAAGGGGCTGATGTTACCGGCGTAGCGGCCGTCGTCAAACACCAAAGTAGGCACCTTGCGCTTGCCGTTATTGAGCTTTTCCACCAGCTTCGCGGTCTCGGGATGCTGCTCTAAATCGATCTCCTCGTAGGCAATGCCTTTTTTGTCCAGCACCTGCTTGGTGGCCGTGCAGTCTGGGCACCAGGTGGTGGTGTAGATAGTCAGTTTCGCCATACACTTCTCCTCACCTCTTATACGGGTGAGGCCTGGGACCAGAGATGAACCAGCCGTGCTACACTATGTCCCGCTTGGAGGTGGCGTGGCCGAGCCCAAGTACCAACCAGTAGGTGCCCAGAGCGCTGCTCCCGCTTTCGCGCTGCCCCAGGTGGCGACTAGTGGTATCCCCCTGGCAGCGCTACTGGCCGTGGCCCATGCGATCGTGGATTCCTACTCCGGCTTCTTGGCGCCGCTCTTGCCAGCGTTGATCCAGCGCTATGACCTGTCCCTCACCCTAGCCTCCACCCTGGCCTCGGTGCTGTCGCTGTCCACTTCCTTCGTGCAGCCGGTGTTTGGCGTCCTGGCCGACCGATTGGACCGGCGGGTGTTCTTGATTGCCGGCCCGGCGCTGACCGCCGTGTTCTTGAGCCTGATTGGCCTGGCTCCTAGCTTCTGGATTCTCTTGCCGCTGCTGGCCCTGGGCGGGCTGGGGGTGGCGGCCTTCCACCCCTGCGCCGCTTCGCTGGCCAGCACCTCGGCCCAGGGGCGTTCCCGGGCAGTGTGGCTGTCGGTGTTCTCTGCAGGGGGGACCTTTGGCTATGCGATGGGGCCGCTGGCAGTGACGGCGCTGGTGGCCGCCACTGATTTGAGCCTCACCTGGATCGCCATGATCCCCGGTCTGGTATTACTGGCCATCTTGTGGCGCCACCTGCCCGCCGGGGGCGGGGGGCAGAAGAGAGGTGGCAGAGAGCTGGCGGTTCCCCTGCGACGCCTGGCTAATCCAGTAGCTATTGTGGTGCTGCGCGCCCTCACCTTTACTTCCTTCAGCACCTTCCTGCCGGTGATCCTGGCGCAGCGTAACCTGCCCCTCACCGCCGGCGGCCGGGCAGTGGCGGTGTATGGTGTCGCTGGGGCGCTGGGGGGCATTGCCGGGAGCTATCTAGCGGGACGGCTGGGGAAGAAGACCATAGTGATCCTCTCCCTGCTGCTGGCGCCTGGGGTATTGTATCTAGCCCTCCACGCCCAGGGCTTCTGGCTCTTACCGGCCATTGCCCTGGCGGGCGCCGTGGTCAACTCCAGCCTGCCGGTCACCATCCTCATGGCCCAGGAAATGGTGCCGGACCAGGTGGCCACTGCCAGCAGCCTCACCATGGGCTTTGGCTGGGGCATTGCCGGGGTATTACTAGTGCTGGTAGGCCGACTGGCCGACGCAATTGGCCCCCAGCAAGCCCTGGCAGTAACGCTGTTCTTGCCTTTTATTAGCCTGTGGTTTGCCCTGCGGTTAACGGAGAGGCGCATCCGGTGACCGCCGGCTCAAGCGCTCCGGGCTGGCCTAGGCCAGCCCGGAGTATACGTCCCGTCAGCTAGGGGGTGAGCTTACTCCAGTGGGAAGGTCACACTGAGCGCCAGGTCAACGGCGCCACTGGCTAGGCCAGAGACGGTCAGGGCGGCAGTCCCAGTATCACTCACCGGGATCGCGTCCAGGGTGACGCTGGCGTCTAGCATGGTGGTGATGTCAGTAAGAGCCAGGTCAATGTGGCTGCTGCCACCGAAGATGCCCGGGAACAGGTTGTCCAGGAACACGTCCACGTTCGGGCCACCCATGGTGCCGGTGACGTCGTCAGCGACGATGCTCAGCACGCCAATGCCCAGGTCCAGGTTGCGGAACAGGACGTTGAGCTCTAGGCCAGTGAGGATGTTGAGGACCTCGACCGCCAGCTCGCCGCCCAGCAGGTTCAACTGGCTCAGGGCCACGCCAATATCAGGCGCGCCAGCCAGGTCGGTGAGCGCGGCGTCAAAGTGGATAAAGCCAAAGTCGTGGTCGACCAGGAAGATGTTGACCGTCGGACCGCTGAGTAGTGTCAGGGCCTGGATGACCGCCCGGCCACCCAAGAGCTCGAGGCCGTCAGAGGATGTCTGGTCGAACAGCCGGGCAGCGCCACTGCGCTGGCCAATTGCCACGTCCAGATCAGGCCCAGTGAGCAGGTTGTAGGCAGAGACGTTCACGTCGGCGCCCCACAGGAAGTCGGCCAAGGTAACGGCAACCGCTAAATCCGGCGCCGGGGGAGGGCCGGGGAAGAAACCGGGGATGACGTTGTCCACGGTGACTGTGAGGCCAATGCCAAGGCCCAGGTTCAGCGTAGCATCAAGCGAGACGCCGGAGAGGATGTTGTCCAGGGTCAGGTCCAGCAAGCCACCCCACAGCCCGGCGAGAGTGATGTCAAGGTTGCCAGTGTTGCCGGCGATCAGGTCAATAGCCCCATCGTTGCGGATCTCCAGAGACAGCCCGTCACCTAGGTCGGCGCCAATTCTGACGTCGTCAATAACCAACGACACAGCGCCATTGTTGATCAGAGAGATATCGAAGCGATTCAACGTGGCCATGGAACCCAGCGGGACGCTCCTGACGCGAACTTCAAAGTCGGCGCCGCCAGCCGAGTTCACGCCTGAAAGGTCCAGGTCCACCGTCCCGCCTTGGTCCAGGGCGAGATCGTCAATGAAAAAGCCGAACGATGGGCCGGTGAGTAGGTTGTCCCCTGTGAAAGTTGCCGTCTGGGCATGGGCGGCAGCGAACGCCAGAACGGCAAGTAGGGCGGCTGGCAGTAGAACTGCGCGCTTGCTTAGAGAGTTACTGAACATTGATACCCCCATGGTTTTCTAGATTCTGAACTAGGCGAGGACCACCAGTCCACGCCCTTCTGAGCAACGGTGTCTCGTGACCTCCTCCGCTGATCACCACCTCCTTAGCTGTGGGACGTTGACCTTTTCCCAACGTCAGGTATTGTAACATATGCATCCTGACTGTCAATTGATGCCTCCAGCAGGGTGCTGTTCCGGGCCGCTTCCCTTGGGCCCGGCGCAAGCGCCGGGCCGACCCGAGGCTTTGTAAGCAGGATTCTAAAAATGCGTACCTGACGCTTGGCTGACACCTGGTTGACGATCCGCTGGCGCGAGCAGCGCAGGGAGAGCGTGGGCTAAGCTGTCGGTGCATCTTACCAGCCTCAGTCTCATAACACTCCCAGAGAGTGGACGGTAGGTAGAGCCCCTGGTGGAGCAGGTTAAGGGCTAGGTCGGGGGCTGTCTGAGGAGGCTCCTCCCTCATCGCCGGGGTAGGGGCGGCCCCCCGGGGCCGCCCTGATCAAGGACGGCCCCAACCCGGGCACCCACGGGGGGGTGCCCCTACCTGGAATCAGGCCACCTGCGAGGAGTTTCACTCTAATGGTCACGCTTTGCAGACCGTCCTTGATCCCCCCCTTCAGGGGTGTCAGTAGCTTGTCAGCTCCGTTCCCCTACCCTAGGCTTGCTGGCTCCTCTTATAACGTGTCCTGGTGGGGCAAGACCGCAACCTGCCAGGACAACCTCTTATGATAGGGCACGTGAGGGGCTCTCCCATAGTGCAGGAGGCGCTGTTATTCGGCGCGCTGGCGCTATTGGTGCGGGTCCTGCCTGCCACCCTCGTAGCCAATCTGTCCCCAGACGCAGTGGAGTACCTGAACATCGGCCAGCATCTAGCCCGAGGCGACGGCCTGGTGCTCTCTATCAAGTTTCACTACTTCAATAGCCTGCCAGTGGTGCATTCGGCGCTGGCCGATCGTCCCCCCCTCTATCCCCTGCTGGTAGGGCTGCTCTGGGCGCTCTGGCAGTCCCAGGCAGTGGTGCAGCTGGCCAGTGCCGCCCTGGGCGCTCTGAACGTGCTGCTCCTCTACCTCATGGCCCGGCAGGCCTATGGCTGGCGCGCTGCCAGGCTGGCGGCGGCGGCTCTAGTAGTGACGCCGCCCATGTTTGGCACCTCGCTCTTGCCCTGGAGCGAGCAGCTGTCGCTGGTGTGGGTCCTGCTTGCCCTGTGGCTTTACCAGGGTTACCTGCGGCGGCCCTGGGTGGTGCCGGCTATAGGCATCCTGTGCGCCCTGGCCTATCTGACGCGCCAGGCCAGCATGGCGGTGCTGGTGTGCCTGCTGGTCCTGTTGTGGCTGGACACCAGGCGTTGGAGTGAGATGGCTCTGGCTCTGGCCAGCTTTGCCTTGGCATTAGCGCCGCTGGCGGTAGTGAACCTGCTCCAGGGACGGGGCCCTTTGGCATCCAGCCAGCAGTATCACTTTGTGGTGGCCCGCTTCACCGAGGGCATGTGGTGGGGGTTTTCGCGCCAGTACCCGACGCCCTGGGGCTTTATTGCCGCCCATCCCCTGGTGGTGGCCGGGGGAGTTCTATGGAACCTGGGTACCTACATCCTGAATCTGGTGTGGTGGCTAGCGGGGGTATTGCCGGCGCTGCCCAGGCTGGTGGCCAAAGGGAGCCGGCTCTGGGCGACCCGGAACGCGCTCATCATCGCCGCCGGCACCCTGGTACTACACAGCCTGGTGTGGTCCACTACCGACGCCTTCCGGTTCATGCTGGTGCCGGTAGTGGTCCTGCTGCCGCCTTTGGCCGCCGGGCTGCTCACCTGGGTGAGAGGGCTGCGGCGCCGCCACCCGCACCGGTCGCGCTGGGCCTATGGCATAGCTCTGTTCCTGCTCTTAGGTCTCTTTAGCGCCGATGTGGTGCGGGTCAACGTAAGCGCCATCTTGGTGTACCTGCGCCAGGGGCGAATGGTGGCCCCGGCCCTGGTGGGCCCTCCTGAGAACCTGGGGCGGTGGCTTGGCCAGAACACCCCAGCGGGTGCAGTAGTGGCGGCGGTTAACCCCTGGATGCCAGCGTATCTCAGCCACCGACCGGCGGTCCTTTTGCCGGTGAACCTGACTGGAGAGCAGCTGCAGCGCTTCCTGGCGCAGTACCAGGTGGAGGTGGTGGTAGTAGATACCCAGGATCCCTTGCTGCGCCCCCAGGTCCCAACCTATCTGGAGACCTTGGAGGCCGTGGGCTCTGAGCAAGCAACCTTTGGCCACCTTGTCATCTTCAGCATCTACCCCTGAGACGTATTAGCACTGCTGTCCCTACCCCGGCTCCTAGCCGCTGGCTGGCGCTGCCGCTACTTACCGCCACCTCTAGCTGGCCGCTGCTGCCAATGAGTGCCACTAACTCCCCAGGCGGGACACTGGTATAGGTCTGGTGCAGGCCGGGTAATTCCACTTGGCCGATAGAAATAGTGTAGTTACTTCCCAGGGCTGCTAGATCGGCGGCGCTGGCGTTGGTGATCAGATTGCCGAAGTGATCCACGTGCACGACCTGGGCGCGTAGCTCGCCTCTTATGCGCTGGGGAACGTTGGCCGGCAAGCGCTGGGGGTCGTTCACTATTGGGCCTAGCTCAGCCGGGTCCAGCCCCAGCGACAGGTGGGCGGCCACTGGGGCAAAAATATCCCGGCCTTGGAAAGTGTGGCTCACCACGTCTAAGAAGTAGCGCCGGTTGGCGACCTGAATCCACTGCCCTGGTGCCTCTACCAGGCTTAAGAGGCCGTTATCTGGCGCCAGGAACCGGTAGCGGGGGGTAGCCAGGCAGAGGATGCGCCGCCCTGAGCCTACGCCTGGGTCCACTACCGCCACAAAGATGGTGCCGGTAGGAAAATAGGGATAGGCAGAGCGCAGCAGGAACGCCGCCTGGGAGACGTTCTGGGGCAGTACCTGGTGGCACAGGTCCACTACCTGCACCTGGGGATTGGTGCCCAGTATCACCCCGTGCATGACCCCCACATAGGGGTCGCTGTGGCCGAAGTCGGTGAGCAGGGCAATAATCCGGCTCAGAACTCTACCTTCAGGGCGTCGGCCCGGGCCTCTAGCGCCGCTCCCCGTCCTAGCGAGACCTTGATCATGGCCGCTCCTTCACATGAAAACTGGGACACTGGCCGTGCCCCGCTACATAGTACTCGGCAGCTGGCTCAAGTGCCGCACAATGGCCGGCGTGACCCCGGTGAGGTCGGTGACCTGCCCGAAGGCCTGCGCCCCCGGGCCAATGGCCAGTAGTGGCACCTGGTGCAGGGTGTGGGTCTTGGTGGACAGGTCCTCTAAATTGCCATGGTCGCTGGTGATCAGGAGGGTGGCTCCCGGGGTGGCTGACAGGACCCCGGCCAGAAAGTGGTCCAGGTCAGCCAAAAAGCTATAGGCTTCCCCCCAGTCCTGGGCGTGGCCGATTAAGTCGGAGCGGAAGGACTCATAGAGCACCAGGTGGTGCGCTTGGGCCAGCCGGGCCAGGTTCACCCCGGCGTCAAAAGGGTGGCAGGGTTTGAGCCCGGGATAATGGGGCGAGCGCTCCAGGGCCATGCGGTTCGTAATGTCCCAGAACACCGCCTGGCCTCTAGCCAGGTGAGCGAAGTCGCGGAAGGGGAGGCCAGCGGCCAGGACGCAGAGGGTTGAGGCAGAGTGCTTGCGCTCGCCGCGCTCTACGGCGGCGAAATACGCCCGGGTGTAGGCGTTGGCGAAGGTGGCATTGAGGCCCAGGGCGGTAATGCGCTTGAGAATGCTGTGCTGCTCAATAATGGCCTGTAGGGTGGGGGTGGGGTAGGCAGACAGGTGGAAACCGAGCTGCGCCGGGGCATTGATGCCGGTGAACAGCGCTGTCTGTCCCGTGGCGCTCTGGGGCAGGCCCGGAATCCCTAAGCTGGCATCAATGGGGCGCAGCAGTAGTCCTGGGCGATCTACGGTGCGTCCGGCCACTAGCGGGCCGCCTATCAGTGCTTCCAGGAAAGGCATCGCTCCCGGCTGGAAGGGGTTCTGGGCCCCGGCTGGCCCGAGCCCGATGCCGTCTAAGAAAACAAAGGTAATGGGAGATGCCTGGGGTGGCCCACTACTCACGCTGCTAGCTGTATCACACTTGGCGCCGGGCAATCTAGAGCGGCTTTTCAGTTACCCTAAGGCAGCAATCACCCCGCTGAGCACCTGGATGGCCTGCTGGTACTCAGCCATAGCCACATGCTCCTGGGGGGTGTGGTCCAAGCTGGAGTCGCCTGGGCCATAGGCCACAATCGGGCACCGCCAGGCCGGCCCTACCACGTTCATGTCCGAGGTGCCGGTCTTGACCTTGAACGCCGGCTGCCCGCCCTGCGCCCTGATGGACTTGAGAAAAGCCCGCACCAGGGCATTATTTTTCTCTGCCCGGTAAGGCGGGTCATAGCTTTCGAAAGAGAGCTGGATGTCTGGGTCCACGCTGGCCATGAGGGCTTTGAGAGCGTCTGAATCGCAGTCCGGCGGCAGCCGGCAACCGATGGTCATCTCTAAGTGCTCGCTGAGCCCGTCAGATGAAGTGGCAATGTGGCGCAGGCTGGGGCCAAGCTGTTCGAACACTTTCTTCCCCTGGTTCAGCGCTTTAGCGTAGTCGGCCACGGCGTTCCAGAGCTGCACGGCCCGCTCGGCAGCGGAGGGCAGCCCGGAAGCGGTGTGGGCCACAGGAAGGCGCAGCTGGCAGTGCGCCAAGAGCCGGCCCTTGTACCCTACAGTGATTGCCTCCCAGCCGCTGGGCTCGCCAATAATGACGTAGTCAGGCGCCTGGGCATAGGTCTCTACCAGGTGGCGGGCGCCCCGGGAACTGGCTGCCTCCTCCTCCACTGCGCCTACCACTCTCACTTTGAGCCCAGGCGGGGCGCCGCGCGAGGCCGCGGCGATAAAGGCGCAGATCGGCCCCTTGGCGTCCACTGCCCCCCGGCCGTAGAGCTGGCCATTCATAAGCTCCACCGGGATAAAGCCTGGCACAGTGTCAATGTGCCCCAGGAGCAGCAGGGTACGGGGGCCAGTGCCCACTTCCCCTACGGCGTTCCCAGCATCATCAATGCCGGATCGCATGCCGCGCCGGGCCATTTCTGCCGCTAGAAACTCCGCCACTGCCTGCTCCTGGCCGGAGGGACTGTAGATGGAGACTGCACCCTGTAGGAGTTCCAGGTCAGTCAGTGAGTACCTCCCCCAGGCGCCGCACTACGGTGTCCAGATCCTCTTTCGAGATCACCAGGGGCGGCAGCAGGCGGAGCACGTTGGGGCCAGCAGGGAGCGCCAGCACCCCTTTTTCCATGAGGGCTTCCAAATAAGGCTGCACCTTCTCTTTCAGTTCAATGCCTACCATCAGGCCCAGCCCCCGAACTTCCCGGATCAGCGGCGACTGGATGGCGCGCAGCTGGTTCATGAAGTACTCACCCAGCTCTTGAGCCCGGCGGCTCAGGTCCTCACCAATAATCACGTCCAGCGCCGCGCAGGCGGCGGCGGCTGCCAGAGGGTTGCCGCCAAAGGTGGAGCCATGCACCCCTTTGGGGATCTCTCCCGTTTTCTGGCTGTTGAATAGCGCCGCCCCAATGGGCACGCCGCCCCCTAGGGCCTTGGCTACACACAAGAAGTCCGGGGTGATGCCAGAATGTTCCACGGCGAAGAGCTTGCCGGTGCGGCCAAAGCCGGTCTGCACTTCGTCCACGATCAACATGGTGCCCCGCTGCCGGCAGAGCTGTTCCACGCCCCGCAGGTACTGGGAGCTGGCGGGGCGCACTCCGCCCTCGCCCTGCACTACCTCAATAAACACCCCGGCAGTGCGCTCATCTACTGCCTGCTCCAGTGCCTCCAGATTCTCAAAGGGCACATGGCTGAAGCCGTCCAGGAGCGGCATGAAGGGCTCCCGGTACTCTTTCTTGTAAGTGGCAGACAAAGCGCCCATGGTGCGGCCGTGGAAGCCGCGCATGCAGGCCACAAAATTGGGGCGCTTGGTGGCCAGGCGCGCCAGCTTCAGGGCGGTCTCCATGGCCTCGGTGCCGGAATTGCACAGGAACACCCGGTCCAGGCCCTGGGGAGCCAGCTCAATTAAGCGCCGCTCCAGCTCGGCCCGCTGGTTGTTGTAGAAGATCTCCGGGCAGGTAATCAGGGTCTGGGCCTGCTGGGTGAGCGCCGCCACCACCCGGGGGTGGCAGTGGCCCACGTTTGCCACGCCAATGCCAGCGGCGCAGTCAATATACTCCCGACCCTGTTCATCCCACAAATGAGCGCCCTGGCCGCGCACAATGGCTAAGCGGCGCTTGGGGTACACTCCCGAGGTAAAGCGAGACTCCAGCTCAATGATGTTCACTGTTGCCTCCCGGCAAACTATAGCACGGGGAGTTATAGTAATCCCCGGAACTAGAGGAGGCAGAAGATGAATCTCGAGCAGTTTGGCAAGTATGTGGAAGAGGTCTATCGCCCCACCGCCAGCTTGATCTCCCTGGCGCCGGCCAAGAAGCTGGACTGGAAGCCCGGAGAGAAGTTCTGGGTCCTGGGCCAGCTGTTGAACCACCTGTCCACCTCTACCTGGAGCGTGGCCTATGTGATCAACGGCAGCTGGTTTAAAGAAGGTGGGATGGAGGACGATGAGGAAAATCTAGGGCCTTTAGACCCCAAGGCGGCCCGGGCCCGGCTGGACCAGGGGCTGGAGGCGGCGAAAAAGGCTGTAGCTGCCTTAGCCGAGAGAGACTACCAGTCCAAGATAGTGTCGGCGCCCTGGGATCCTAAGCTAAAGATGCCGCTGTGGCGGCTGCTGCTCTTCATGGTGGAACATATGGCCACCCACAAGACCCAGCTCTACATGTACCTGAAGCTCTTAGGGCAGCCAGTCAATACCCAGACGCTGTACATGGGCTAGGGATTCGGCTCGTCACCGGTGGTTTGCTGCGATCAGGGGCACGGCCGGCCGTGCCCCTCCTCACTGGTACGCCCCTAGCGTCACCAGCACGGTAAGTGTCTGGTCACCGCGCAGTACAGTGAGCTGCACCGTGTCCCCCACGTGGCTCAGCAACACTGCTGCCAGCAAGTTCTCTACCCGGGCAATGGACTGGCCGTTAATGGCAGTAATAATGTCGCCAGGGCGCAAGCCAGAGCGCTGGGCCGCAGTGCCAGGCTGCACTTCCTCCACCCGGATTCCGGTAATAGCTGGGTTGGCGGCCAGGTCTTCAGCACTCAGATCGCGCATGCTGATCCCTAAGTAAGGCCGCACCGCCCGGCCAGTAGTCTCCAGCTCGGGCAGGTAGCGCCCCAAAAGATCAGCCGGGATGGCAAAGCCCACACCGTGGCTGGTGCCAGTGTCAGACAGGATCATGGTGTTCACCCCCAGCACCCGGCCACTGGAGTCCAGGAGCGGTCCCCCAGAGTTGCCGGGGTTGATGGCGGCGTCAGTCTGGATCACCAGGGGAATAGCCAGCCGGTCCTCGCCCCGGGCGGTGATCTGCCGGCCGATAGCGCTGACGATACCGCTGGTGACGCTAGAGGTCAGGTTGAAAGGATGGCCAATAGCAATGGCCTTCTGGCCTACCCGCACCTGGCTGGTGGGGGCAAAGGCGGCCACTGCCGGGGTGAGCTCCGGGTCAATAGCCAGCGCCGCCAGGTCCAAGGAAGCATCAGCGCCCAGGAGCTGGGCGGGCACGGTCTGGCCATTGGGCAGCGTCACTACCATCTCATCCAGGCTGTCGATCACGTGCTGATTGGTGACAATACGCCCTGGGGCATAGAAAAACCCGGAGCCGGCGCTGCTGCCAGCTTGCCCCCGCTGGCCAATAGCCACCACCACCTGGCGGTTGCGCTCGGCTACCTCAATGGTGTTGCGCTCGTCGTCCAGCACCTCCTCCGGTGGCGCAGCGCCGCTGCTCTGGCGCACTGCCAGCAGCTCCCTGGTGGTGTACGCGAGCTGGGCGGGTGTCACCTGGAGGCGGAGGTTGAGCAGGTCCCCCAGGGCCAGGCCCAGAGCCAGGCCGAAAAGCCAGATCCCCAGGCTGCGCAGGGCTTGGCGCTTAGCAGGCGTGAGCATAGTCATACTCCTACAGTGTACGGCTATATCAGGGCCCGATCCTGGAACCGGGCCCGGATCAAGTAGCGGTTCATGCGCTGGTAGAGGGTAATCATGAGCGGGGCCAGCAGCCACACCAGGGGCTGCCAGCGCTGGTCTGAGGCCTCATCGGCCATGAGAAACAGGTCAAACAGCCCGTGGGCCAGCGAAGCCAGCGCCAGCCCGCCGCCCAGAAGGCGCCAGGAGAGGCGGCCCCAAAGCCGGCTCTGGCCCAGGGCATAGCCCCAGGAAGCGGCGAACAGCACGTGCCCCAGGGTGCTGAGCACCCCACGCAGGATAAAGAGCTGCAGTCCCTCGACACTGAAGAGATTGGCTCCCCGCTCGGCAAAGCGCCACAGGTTCTCGATGGTGGCGAATCCCAGTGACGCGCTGGTGGCGTACACCAGCCCGTCAATGGCCTCGTCGAAGTCCGGGTGGTAGAACATGGGCAGCGCCGCCAGCAGCTTGAAAATCTCTTCCAGGGGGCCGATCACCACCAGGGCACGCAGGGCAATGGTCCCCAGCCGGTCCCCCTGAAACATGCTCAGCCGGAGCAGGGCCTGCTCAGCCAAAAAAGGCGGCACCACCGCCGCCATGCCCAAGAGGAAGGTGATCCATATGAGGTGGCGCGGCTCAGGGTCAGTGTCGTGCCTGAGGTAGAACCACAGCCACAGGGCAGCAGGCAGCGACGCTAGCACCGCAGCCAGCCCCCACCATCCCAGCGGCGGCATCTAGATTACCTGGACAGGCATGGTCCGCTCCAATTGGGAAGCGGCGGGAATCATTTCCCGCCGATAAAGACCTTGGTGCCGGGAGCGGGACTTGAACCCACACAGCCTTGCGGCCGCTAGCCCCTCAAGCTAGTGCGTCTGCCAATTCCGCCATCCCGGCAGCAGGCGGATTATAC